>JAKMDW010000051.1 GCA_022426245.1 Alphaproteobacteria bacterium
GCGCTTAAAAACTGGCCCGTGCGATAAAGCGACTTAATCACCTTACCGCTAACCGGCATGCGGTTAACGTGGCAGTTAAAGACATTCATAAAAACCGATATGCGCGGCAGAGCTTCGTCGCCCAGCCCCAATTCGGGCGGCGGCACAGCTTCGGTAATCATATTCACCACACCATCGGCAGGCGAAATAACCAGACCTTTGCGTTGCGGCGTAACCCGTGCCGGATCACGGAAGAACCAAGCGCACCAAAGCGTCAAAATCACACCGACCCAGCCGAGGAAGTCTGACACAAAGAACAGCAGCAGCGTCAAAAACGCAAAAATGCCGATAAAGCGATAGCCTTCGGGGTGAATGGGGAACAGCACTGATTTCAATGCACGCATTATCTGTCTCCTATTACGCGGTTTCCGGCACTGCCGAGACCCCGTCTTTGAAAAGCTTATACACCACCGCGTCGTTCAATGCTTCAAAAGAAGCGACAACGATGTTTGGGTTCACGCCAATGGTGCGCCAGCTATTGCCGCTCTCATCAACGCTCTCAATCGTCACGCGGGTAACGGCTTCCGTGCCGGTGTTTAAAATCCGCACCTTAAAATCGACCAGCTTCATCGTGTCAATGGTTTTGGCATAGCGTTTCAAATCGCCACGCAGCGCCATATCCAACGCATTAATCGGGCCATTGCCGGTGCCCTTGCCCTCAACCGTTTCGCCGTCAATGACCAGTGACACGGCTGCTTCGGACAGCGTATCCCCTTTGCCATTATTCGATATATTGACCGTGTAACCGGTCACGTCGAAATACTCGGGCAAGCGTTCAAGTTGGCGCATGGCCAGCAATTCAAAAGACGCACCAACGCCGTCATAGCTATAGCCGTCCAATTCCTTGTCTTTGACCTCGCGCAAAATGCGGTCAATTGCCGGATCTTTGGCATCAACCTCAATCCCCGCCGTTGCCAAACGGTCAAGCACATTGCTTTTACCGGCTTGGTCAGACACCAAAATCGTTCGGCTATTGCCGACGCTCTCAGGTTTTACGTGCTCATAAGTCGATGGGTCTTTCATCACCGCCGATACATGAATGCCGCCCTTATGCGCGAACGCCGACGCGCCGACATAGGGCGCATGCCGGTTCGGCGTGCGGTTTAGAATATCGTCGAGTAATAGCGATACATTTTTCACTTGCGGTAGCTTGTCAACATCAATGCCGGTTTCAAAACGCGCCGCATAGCTCGGTTTCAAAAGCAGTGTCGGTATCAACGATACGAGATTGGCATTGCCGCAACGCTCCCCCAGACCGTTAATCGTGCCCTGCACTTGTCGCACACCGGCATTGATTGCGGCGAGAGAATTGGCCACCGCGTTTTCCGTATCATTATGCGTATGAATGCCGAGACGCGCGCCCGGAATATGTTTGGCAACGTCGCTGACAATATCAAACACCTCATCGGGCATAGTGCCGCCATTGGTATCGCACAACACGACCCAGCGCGCGCCTGCCTCGATAGCCGCTTGCGCGCAGGCCAGCGCATAGTCGCGATTGGCTTTATAGCCGTCGAAAAAATGCTCGCAATCAATCATTGCCTCTTTGTCGCGCGCGGTGATGGCGGCAACGCTGTCAGCGATACAGGCAATGTTTTCTTCGTTTGAAATGCCCAAAGCGACATCAACATGATAGTCCCAGCTTTTGGCCACAAGACATGTCGCAGCCGAAGGGGCATCAAGGATTTCCATAAAGCCGGGGTCGTTCTCGGCACTACGACCGGCGCGTTTGGTCATGCCAAAGGCAGTCAGCTTGGCGCTATCGAGACCGCCCAATTCTTGGAAAAACTGCGTATCGGTCGGATTGGCACCCGGATAGCCGCCCTCGACATAATCTACGCCCAGCGCATCAAGCGCCGCGGCCAGCTTCATTTTATCAGCCACGGCAAAATCCACGCCGGCCGTTTGCTGACCGTCGCGCATGGTGGTGTCAAAAATGTAAAGGCGTTCGCGCGCCATGCCAGCCTATCCTTCGGTTTTGCCCTGTAATCGGGCGACAGCTTTATCATAGCCGATAAGCGGCAGTAAATGCTGCATTTCTGGCCCATGTGCCTGTCCGGTCAGGGCTTGACGCAAGGGCATGAACAAGCCGCGGCCTTTTCGGCCGGTGCTTTCCTTCAGGCTTTGCGTCCATTCTGACCAGCTTTCGACAGTCAATTCGCCTTGCGGCAGTGCCGCCAGCGCTGCGGATACATAATCGGCATCATCGGCTTCAATCACCGGCGTCACCGGCCCTTTAATGAGATGCAAAATATCAACAATGTCTTTGAACAAAGTCAGATTACCTTTGACGCTATCCCAAAACGCCACACCCTCTGGTGCGCCCATTTCAGCCAGACGCTTTGCGGCGGCGTCATAAGGCATCTCGTGCAGAATACGCGCATTCAGACGCGTCACATCTTCCGCATCGAAGCGCGCCGGTGCGCGACCCAAGCGCGACATATCAAAACCGCTTATCAAACCCGCCATATCCTGCACCGGCTCTACCGGGTCTGCTGTGCCAAGGCGCGCAATCAGACTGTTCAGGCTCATCGGCTCAATGCCACTTTCACGCAATTCACCCAATGATAGTGAACCGAGGCGTTTTGACAGCGCGCCGCCATCTGCCGCCAGCATCAGCGAGAAATGCGCGAATTTCGGCACATCACCGCCCAACGCCTGAATGATTTCAATCTGCGCGCCCGAATTGGTGACGTGATCTTCGCCGCGAATAACATGAGTGATGTTGGCATCAATATCATCGACCACGCTGGGCAGCGTATAAAGCCACGAGCCATCGGCCCGACGAATGACCGGGTCGGACAGGCTGGCCGTTTCAATCTTCTGATTGCCCCGCACCATATCCTCCCAGACAATCGCATTGCCGGATAATTTGAAGCGATAATGCGGCGTCCGCCCCTCAGCCTCAAAGGCTGCAATTTCATCTGCGTTCAGGTCCAACGCGGCGCGGTCATAAACCGGCGGCATGCCGCGCGCCAATTGCCGCTTCCGCTTGCGGTCCAACTCATCGGGGGTTTCATAACAGGCATAAACCAGCCCGCGCGTCTGCAAATCCTCAAACGCCGCTTCATATTTATCAAACCGCTCAGACTGTTTAAACGTCTCGTCAAAGCCCAAACCGAGCCATGCCATATCGGCTTTAATGGCTTCGGCAAATTCCAGCGTTGAGCGCGCTTCATCCGTATCGTCCATACGCAGAATGAAATCGCCCCCCTGCCCTTTGGCAAATAAATAACAAAACAGCGCGGCGCGGGCATTGCCGACATGCAGCAAGCCGGTCGGGCTGGGAGCAAAACGTGTGCGAACAGTCATAAAATTCCTCTAAATTCAGGCGCGCGCGTCGCGAAAGCCATTGGTAATCGGGTAGCGGCGGTCACGCCCAAAATTGCGATTGCCGATTTTCGCGCCGGGCGCGGCTTGCCGACGCTTATATTCGGAAACATACAGCAAATGCTCGATGCGCTTCACCGTTTCGGCATCATGGCCACGGGCGACAATCTCATCAACGCCCAACTCGTCTTCCACCAGCGCGAACAAAATATCGTCCAACGCCTCATAAGGCGGCAGGCTGTCTTCGTCCTTCTGGTCGGGGCGCAGTTCAGCGCTTGGCGGCTTGTCGATAATATTGCTCGGAATAACGTCACCGGCGGGGCCAAGCCCACCTGTCGGCAGATTTTCATTGCGCCAGCGCGCCAGCGCAAACACCTCGGTTTTGTAAATATCCTTAATCGGATTATAGCCGCCATTCATATCGCCATAGAGCGTCGCATAGCCGACCGAGACCTCGGATTTATTGCCGGTCGTCACCACCATATTGCCGAACTTATTCGACACCGCCATGAGCAGCGTGCCGCGCAAGCGCGACTGAATATTCTCTTCGGTCAAATCAACATTCGTGCCTTTGAACAAATCACCCAGCGCGCCTTCAACCGCATCAACCGGCGCGGCAATCGATACCTCGTCCAACTTAATGCCCAAAGCCGTGGCGCAGGCCGCCGCATCATCAAGGCTTTCTTGGCTGGTATAGCGCGATGGCAGCATGATGCAATGCACCCGCTCAGCCCCCAGCGCATCGACCGCCATCGCCGCGCAAATGGCGCTGTCTATGCCGCCCGACAGCCCCAGCAACACACCCGGAAACCGGTTTTTTTCAACATAATCACGCAAACCCAAAGTGGCGGCGGCGTAAATATCGCCAAGATCGTCGCCTGCAATGGTGGCGTCATCAGTGTCAATCTGCCAGCCATTGTCGCGCGCGCTCAGGCTCAGCATATGCACCTCAGCCTGCCAAGCCGAACGCTGCGCTGCCAATTTGCCATCGCCATTCACCGCAAAAGAGGCGCCGTCAAATACCAGCTCATCTTGGCCACCAAACTGATTGACGTAAACCAGCGGCAAGCCGGTTTCATGAGCGCGTGCTGTCGCATGGTGCAGTCGCTTGGCGTGTTTGGCACGTTCAAATGGCGACCCGTTCGGAGAAATCAGCAGCTCAGCCCCTTGCGCTTTCAAATGGGCGCAAACATCAGGGAACCAGATATCCTCGCAAACCGGCACACCGACGCGCACGCCCCGCACCTCAACCGGCGCAGGCATTGCGCCCGCCACGAATAAACGCTTTTCATCAAATACGGCATAATTGGGCAGGTGCACTTTATGGCGCACCGCCGCCTGTCCGCCATCCGCGACCATGACACTATTATACAGTTGGCCGTTTTCAACCACCGGTAAGCCAAACACCAGCGCCGGACCGCCATCCGCCGTATCAGCGACCAGCTTGTCGGCTTCGGCGGCGACATGAGCCAGAAATGAGCGTTTCAACACCAAATCCTCCGGCGGGTAACCGGTCAGAAACAATTCTCCGGCGACCACCACATCAGCATTGCCAGCGGCTGCGCGAATGGAACGCAGCAAAGCGGCATTGGCTGCCACTGCGCCAACCGTCGGGTTCAGTTGCGCCATTGCGATTTTCAAAGTTTTTACGCCGTTTGCCATGACTGCTATGTAGCGCGCAAAGCAGTTTTGAACAAGCAAATCAATAGGTTTAGCCTTGCGTCAGGCCGTCGCTTGAGGGCAAACTAAACCCAATTAGGGGGGATTATGCTTAAACCGGAAAATTATCAGCGCATGACCATTGACCGCCGCGACAATGGCGTGGTGGTGGTAACGCTTAATCGCCCTGAAAAGATGAACGCGATCGACAATCGCATGCACCATGAAATGATGACCTTTAGCCGCGATTTTGATGATGATCCCGATTTGCGCGTCTTGGTGCTGGCCGGCGCGGGTAAAGCATTTTGCGTCGGTGGCGACTTCAGCCCTGATACCGGCATTGACATGCCAAGCCTTGCCGAAGGGCGGCGCATTGTTGACCATATGCTGGAATGCGAAAAACCGATTATCTCAGCCGTGCAGGGCTATGCGCTGGGGCTGGGCGCCAATCTGGCACTGCTCTGCGACATTGTCGTGGCCGGACCGGATGCGAAATTTGGCGACACGCATGTAAAAATGGGCCTCGGCGCCGGCGATGGCGGGCAAGTGATTTGGCCGTTTCTTATTGGCGTTAATCGCGCCAAATATCATCTGATGACCGGCGAAATGGTGACCGGCGCAGACGCCTATGAGATGGGATTGGCCGGATTTTATGCCGACAGCACCGAGGGCGTGTTGGAAAAAGCCATACAGATTGCCGACAAGCTGGCCGAGGGCCCGCCGCTGGCCATTGCCGCTTCGAAAGTCGGTATTAACGCATTTTTGCGCCAAGTCGCTGCGGCGGTAATGCCCATAAGCCTGCAAGCCGAAGGACTGACCATGAACTCCGATGATTTCAAAGAGGCGGTGTCGGCCTTTCAAGAAAAGCGCAAACCCGAATTCAAAGGTAAATAAATGAGCACCTATCGCAAATGGACATTGGCCAAACATCCGAGCGGCGTGCCGTCGGAGGATTGTTTTGCGCTGGAAGATTTCACCCCTGACGCCTTGTCTGATGGACAAGTGCTGATTAAGACGCATTATTTCTCGCTCGACCCGGGAATGCGTGGCCGCTTGAGCGGGGACAGCTATGCGGCGGGCCTCAAAATCGGTGATACGATTGAAAGTGCCGGTATTGGCGAGGTCATCGACAGCAAGTCTGAGCGGTTTGCGGTCGGCGATATGGTGATGGGCGGGCTTGGCTGGACCCAGGCCCTCACGCACCCTGACCGTGGCCTGCAAAAACTCGACCCTGCTCTGTTTGACGACAAAGTAGCTATGACCGCCACTATTGGCGTATTGGGTGTGCCCGGGCTGACCGCATGGTTCGGCTTGCAAGATCTCGGCCAGCCACAAAGCGGCGAGACGCTTCTGATATCCTCTGCCGCCGGACCGGTGGGGGCGACCTGCGGGCAAATCGGTAAAACATTAGGACTGACCGTTATCGGCATTGCTGGTGGCGCGGATAAATGCGCCTATTTGAGCGGCCTGGGCTTTGACGCGGTTATTGACTATAAGGCCGAAAAAGACCTGACCAAAGCCATTGCCACGGCCGCACCCAATGGCGTTGACATATATTTCGACAATGTTGGCGGCACCATGCTGGACGCGGCCATTCTCAATATGAAGCCGAAGGGACGCATTGTCATTTCCGGCCAAGTATCTGAATATAATAATGAAACGCCGATCGGCATTCGCCAGACCACGCGCTTCATCACCCATCGCCTGCGCATGGAGGGGCTGGTGGTTTATGATTATGCCAAGCAATTCGTGCAGGCGCAGGCGGCTATGGCGGCGCTTATTCGCGACGGCAAGCTGGCCTATAAGGAAGACATTAGCGAAGGCATTGAAGACGCACCGCGCGAATATGCGGCTTTATTCGCCGGTGCTAATTTTGGCCGTCGCCTGATTAAAGCCAGCTAAAGCCATCTAAGTGCTTTATTTTTCCGCCTAAAATCCGTATATGAGAATTAATCTAAACTTATCCACAGAGTGGAAGAGGGCAAAAATGAATTGGACACCGAAAAGCTGGCGCGAATTTCCGATTAAGCAAGTTCCTGCCTATCAAGACGCGAAGCAACTGGCCGATGTGGAAGCACGTCTGGCAAGCTTTCCGCCTTTGGTGTTTGCCGGTGAAGCGCGCAATCTGAAAACCCAGCTTGCCGAGGTCTGCGAAGGCCGCGCCTTTTTGCTGCAAGGCGGCGACTGTGCCGAGAGCTTTGCCGAACACCATGCCGATAATATCCGCGACACCTTCCGCGTGATGCTGCAAATGTCTGTTGTGCTGACTTTCGGTGCCAAGCTGCCGGTGATTAAAGTCGGGCGCATGGCCGGACAATTCGCCAAGCCGCGCTCGGCCGATACGGAGACGATTGACGGTGTCGAGCTGCCGAGCTATCGCGGCGATATTATTAACGGCATTGATTTTAATGCGGCTGACCGCGTGCCCGACCCGGAACGGCAAATCGCCGCTTACCGTCAGGCCGCCTCGACGCTTAATCTGCTGCGCGCTTTCGCCAAAGGCGGCTATGCCGATTTGACCGAGGTGCACCGCTGGAACCAAGGCTTTGTGGCTGATAGCCCGCAAGGCGCGCGCTATGAGGAAATGGCCGGTCAGATTGACCAAGCGATGGAATTCATGGCCGCCTGCGGCATTTCCAGCACCACCGCACCGCAAATGGGCATGGTGGATTTCTATACCAGTCACGAGGCGCTGCTGCTCGGCTATGAGCAAGCGCTGACCCGCCTCGACAGCACCAGTGGTGAGCATTACGACACCTCGGCGCATATGGTATGGATCGGTGACCGCACGCGCCAACCCGATGGCGCGCATGTTGAGTTCCTGTCCGGCGTGAAAAATCCGATTGGCCTGAAATGCGGCCCCTCGCTGGAGCCCGATGAGTTGATCACCCTGCTCGATAAGCTGAACCCGGAAAACGAAGCCGGACGCATCACGCTGATTGCGCGCTTCGGCCATGACAATGTTGAAAACCACCTGCCCGCGCTTATTCGCAAAGTCGAGAGCGAAGGCCGCAAAGTGGTGTGGTCGTGCGACCCGATGCACGGCAACACAATCAAGGCGTCAAACGGCTATAAAACCCGTCCGGTTGACCGCATCCTGACCGAGGTGCAACGCTTTATGGGCGTGCATCAGGCCGAGGGCACGCATGCGGGCGGCATTCACTTCGAGATGACCGGCCAAAACGTCACCGAATGCCTCGGCGGCGCGCAGGCGATTTCGGAAGAAGATTTGTCGAGCCGCTATCACACCCATTGCGACCCGCGCCTGAATGGTAGCCAAGCCCTCGAACTGGCGTTCTTGATTGCAGAGGGTATTAGCGCTTACCGCACCGAGCTTGCTCGGGCGGTTTAGCGCGCCTTCCCCAAGCGAAGGGCGAAGCCCCAAGACGGGGGCTTGGGCGAAACGCGCAGCGAGGTTGCTCGGGCGGTCTGATTTTTATTTCGGCGGTTTTGTATTGAAAGCCCCGCCCACGAAGCCAGTTCAGATAAGTTTCAAGTGTCGGATGCCCGCCAAACGGGCCAGCCATTAGGCGACCTGTCGCACGGTCATCCCGCCTATTGCGGTTTCCAGCGCGGTGGCGGTTCTCCAAATCCGTTCGAATTTTTCTGGCACAGGCGGCAAAGTCATGTCTTTGTTCAATTCAGCTTGCAGGCCAAAGCGTTGCATGAGCCGATTAATATAATCGGTTGAGCCATTTTAGCGACAAAATGGGGAGGGTGGAGAGATTGGGCTTCGCCTCGAACACGGCAAAGAAGGTATTTTCATTTAAAATTAATAACTTAAATGAGATTTAGCTTGCTTGCGGGCGCGTCACTTACTAGGTTTTTAT
>JAKMDW010000070.1 GCA_022426245.1 Alphaproteobacteria bacterium
AGCTGAATTAACCAAAATCATTAAAAGATAAAATCAAACCTAGGCTATTGAAATGATTGGCGCACCCGAGAGGATTCGAACCTCTGACCTCTGCCTTCGGAGGGCAGCGCTCTATCCAGCTGAGCTACGGGTGCTTCACTTCCGATCATTGGAATTCACTGGAAATACCACGCTTTTGAGGAATGGTAAATCGCATATCGTGCATTGCCTCTGACGTAAGTTTCGGTTTAGTTTGGCGGGCATCATCAAAAAATTGAGAAGTGGATTTGGGTTTGAATTTAAATGTTTTGGGTTGGACTGACCGTCTCGCCGTTTCCGCGTCCACCTTATGTGCGCTTCACTGTTTAGGCCTTCCCCTTATGGTTGGTGTGTTTCCTGCCATTAGTGGCACTGTGCTGGGTGACGAAGCCTTTCATGTTTGGTTGATTTGGGGGGTGGTGCCGTTAAGCGGTTTCAGCCTTCTGCTGGGGTGTCGCAGACATAAAAATGCCGCTGTCATTTATGTCGGTTTGGCTGGCGTGTGCGCGCTTATATCATCTGCTTTGCTTGGGCACGATATATTGGGCGAGGCCGGAGAACGTTGGACGACCCTTTCAGGGGCTGGCCTTTTGGCCCTCGCCCATATCAGAAACTTTAAGCTATGCAGGCAATCGGATTGCGCCCAATGACGCGCAGCGTGACCGCAGCCCGTTATTTTTGCTAAACTTGTTTCGACATCAGGAGCAAACAGCCAATGGAAGACGAGAAAATTTACCTCAACTGTCCTTTCGACGATAAGGACGAGTGCAAATCGCTTGGCGGACGCTGGGATAGCGACGTCAGAAAATGGTACATCACCGATGAGATGGCCAGCGAACCCTTCGCCCAATGGATGGACGGGGCGGAAGCATCAGCTGATGTGAGCCAGCCCAAGGCCGAGCAAGAAGAGGGCGAAAGGGTTTACCTGAATTGCCCGTTTGACGACAAAGACGAATGCAAAGCCCTAGGCGGCAGATGGGACGGCGATGCCAAGAAATGGTATGTGCCGGCCGGCAAAGACAGCGCAGCTTTCTCAAAGTGGATTTAGCCGGCCTCGCCAGTCCCGAAACAATGTCGGCAGGCGTATAATTTGGGCGCGGCTAGTGACCATCTGGTTTCTGCATCAACTCGATAAGCACGCCCCCCATATCTTTGGGGTGAACGAAAATAATCGGCGTGCCATGCGCGCCAATGCGCGGCGCGCCCAGCACACGCGCGCCTTTTTCAACCATCGCATCGCGGGCGCTAAGCAAATCATCGACCTCGAAACAAACATGATGCTGACCGCCTTCGGGATTGGTTTTTAAAAAACCGGCAATCGGGCTTGTATCGTCGATCGGCTCAATCAGCTCAATCTGGCTGTTCGGGACATCGACAAAACACACCCAAACGCCCTGCTCTTCCATCTTAAACTTTTCATGGATTTTGGTGGCACCCAAAACATCGCGATAAAGCGCGACTGATTTTTCAATCGACGGCGTTGCGACACCGACATGGTTCAATCGTCCGATCATCATATTCTCCCGGCGGGGTTATGGCAGTTCGGACATTGACCGATTTGTCAGCGCCGCGTTTTTCTGCCTAATGTGCAATATGACAATAATAACAAGCTTGCGGCTAATCGCAATCATCGGCTTTTTATCGCTTATCAGCCCACCTATCGAGGCGCAAAGCTGCCGCGCGCCGCTTGGGGTATCGCGCGCCGAATGGCCGAAAACCGATTTCAGCAGATGCGCGCTGGATATTTATGAATTGCTGCCCGGCGGGCCGCGCCGCGACGCCATTGCCGCAATCGATAAGCCGCGTTTCATCGCCGCCGATAAAGCCGGATTGGCGGCCACCGCCCCGCTCATCGCGCTCAACCTCAATGGCGAGACCCGCGGCTATCCACTGGCCGTGTTGATCTGGCACGAGATTGTCAATGATGTGGTCGGCGGCATACCGGTGGCGGTCACTTATTGCCCATTGTGCAATGCGGCGATTGTCTTTGACCGTCGCCATGATGGGAAGATATTGGATTTCGGCACGACCGGGTTTTTGCGTCATTCCGACATGGTGATGTATGACCGGCAAAGCGAAAGCTGGTGGCAGCAATATGATGGGCGCGGATTGATCGGCCAGTATAGCGGTCAGCATTTACGCAGCATAACCAGCCAATTGGTCGGGTTTGCTGATTTTACCGCCGCGCATGGCGAGGCGCAGGTTTTGCGCCCACCCAGTCCAAGCCAGCGCGTCTATGGGGCCAATCCTTATATTGGCTATGATAGCGGTTTCCCGATGCTGTTTCGCGGCCAAGTGCCCGCCCATATCGCCCCGTTGGCGCGGGTTGTGGTGGCGGCGGATAAAGCGTGGAGTTTTGCTTATTTGGCCGCCAACACCCCGCTGCAATATCAGGGGCTGACGCTGCAATGGCAGGCCGGCCAAGCCAGCGCTTTAGACCATAAGCGGGTTGATGCAGGGCGAGATGTCGGCTCGGTTTCGGTAACAAAAAACGGCCAGCCAATAGCTCATAAGGTGACCTTTGCCTTCGTCGTTCATGCATTTGAGCCGGAGCGCCCGATTGTGCATCTGGCGCGCTAACTCAATCGGAACCGGTCAATTTCATAAACACGGTTTCAAGCTCAGCACCTTGCGTATCAAGATCTCTTATCTCAATGCCGGCGGCGCTCAGTTTTTCCAGCACCTTGCCGGCCGGAAAATCGCCCGGATTATAGGTCACGGCCAATCGGCCATCATCATTCAGCTTCATTTCCAGCCCATCAATAGCGGGGGATTGGCCCAAGGGTGAGGTCGCGCGCACCAGTAAGGTTTTATTGTCAATTTGCGACAGTAAATTTGCCGTGCTGTCGCAAGCGCGCAATTCGCCTTGGTCGATAATCGCAATCGTGTCGCACAGCTCCTCGGCCTCTTCCAGATAATGCGTGGTCAGCACAATGGTGACACCGGCCTTATTCAACTCAATCACATAATCCCAAAGCTGGCGGCGCAATTCGATATCGACACCGGCGGTCGGCTCGTCAAGCACCAGAACCGGCGGGTTATGCACCAGCGCTTTGGCGACCAGCAGGCGCCGACGCATGCCGCCCGATAGCGTGCGCGCATAGGCGTCGAGCTTATCATCCAAGCCCATGGCGGTCAGAATTTCCAATGTGCGGCGTTGGCTTTTCGGCACGCCATACATGCCGGCTTGCAAGTCCATAATCTCCCCGGGGGTAAAAAACGGGTCAATCGACAGTTCTTGTGGCACAATGCCGATAGAGGCGCGCGCTTGGCGGGGGTTTTTATCAATATCAAAACCCCAAATTTCGGCGCTGCCACCGCTTTTCATCACCATGCCGGCAAGCACATTAATGAAGGTCGATTTACCGGCGCCATTGGGCCCCAATAGGCCGAAAATAGCGCCGCGCGGCACGGCCAAATCAATACCTTTAAGGGCATGTTTGGCGGGGGCATTGCCGACCGCTTTATAGATTTTTTCCAGCCCTTTGGCTTGTAACGCAAATTCACCGTCGCTCATTCATCTCTCCCGCATAAAGCTGGCTTGACCGACCATACCGGTTCGTATCAGTAGCATTTATGAACTGGGGAATAAATCGGCAAATGCTTTTTGTCACCTTGCCAATGTCCCCGCCTGTCTTACACTTGTTGCACAGATTCGACAGGAGCATGGCGTGGTTGGCACGAAACAGAGCGAAAAATTGGGCAAGAATGATCACCTCTATCTGGTTGACGGCTCGGGTTATATCTTCCGCGCTTATCATGCACTGCCGCCATTAACGCGCAAATCCGATGGCTTGCCGGTCGGCGCGGTGTCGGGTTTTTGCAATATGCTGGTCAAGCTGCTGAACGATATGGGTGCGGAAGGGTCGCCAACCCATTTGGCCGTCATATTGGATGCGTCGGGAAAAAGTTTCCGCAATGATATTTACCCCGATTATAAAGCCCATCGGCCACCGCCGCCGGAGGATTTGGTGCCGCAATTCCCATTGGTGCGCGCGGCGGTGAAAGCGTTTGATATTCCGGCGATTGAATTGTCGGGGTTTGAGGCCGATGACCTTATCGCGGCCTATGCAACCAAAGCGGCTGAAGACGGCGCGCGGGTGACGATTGTGTCATCCGACAAGGATTTGATGCAGCTGGTCAGCGATAAAATCGACATGGTCGATACGATGAAAGACAAGTTTATTGACGCGGCGGGTGTGGTCGAGAAGTTTGGCGTCGGGCCTGATAGAGTTATTGATGTGCAAGCGCTGGCCGGCGACAGTGTTGATAATGTGCCGGGAGTGCCGGGCATTGGCATTAAGACCGCCGCCCAGCTGATTGAGGAATATGGCGACCTCGACACGTTGCTGTCCCGCGCCGGTGAGATTAAACAAAACAAGCGCCGCGAAAATCTGATTGAATTTGCCGAGCAGGCGCGCATTAGCCGCACATTGGTGACGCTGAAGCGCGACACACCCATGCCGGTCGGTTTTGCCGATATGGCGCTCACTCAACCGCAGGGCGATAAGCTTATCGGCTTTGCCAAGGCGATGGAATTTAACACGCTGACCAAAAGGCTGGCGGAGCGTTATGGTTGGGCGGTTGATGATTACGCCGCCAGTGAAGAGCTTTCTGCCGATGATGCGCCGCCGCCAGAAGCTATCGAGACAAACGGAGCTTATCGTCCGTTGCCGGCTGATATGGGCGGGCTGGAGACGCAAGGCTATAGCAGCATTTGCGATGAAGCGGCGCTTCGGCAATGGGTGGCGCGCGCTTATGACACCGGCATTGTCGCCATTGATACCGAGACCGACGGGCTGGATGCGATGCAGTGCAATTTGGTCGGTGTGTCGCTGGCCGTTGCACCGGGCGAGGCGGCTTATATGCCGCTGGCGCATGGCGCAAATGACGGGTTGATGTTGGGCGATGAAACGCCGCCGCAAATTGATATGAAAGCGGCTCTGGATTTATTGCAGTCGCTTTTGGCAGACCCGTCGGTCAAAAAGATTTTGCAAAATGCCAAATTCGACGCGCAAATTTTGCATCGCTATGGGCTGGTGCTGACGGCTTATGAGGACACTATGCTGATGTCTTACGCGCTCGATGCCGGCAATCATGGTCACGGCATGGACGCTTTGGCGCAGAAATATCTGGGGCATACGCCGATACCGATTAAAGAGCTTTTGGGCAGCGGCAAGAACCAGATCACTTTCGACCAAGTGCCGATTGACCAAGCTATTGCCTATGCGGCGGAAGATGCTGATGTGACGCTGCGGCTTTATAAGCATTTGCAGCCGCGTCTGGTGGCCGAGCATATGGTCGGTGTGTATGAGGGCACAGAACGGCCTTTGGTCGGCGTATTGCGCGCTATGGAGGCTGAGGGCGTATCGGTTGACCGCACGGTGCTGTCGCGCCTATCGGGTGAGTTCGCGCAAAAAATGGCAGCGATGGAAGCCGAGATTTATGAATTGGCGGGCGAAAGCTTCAACATTGCCAGCCCCAAGCAATTGGGTGAAATCCTGTTTGATAAAATGGGGCTTGCTGGCGGTAAGAAAACCAAAACCGGTGCTTGGGGCACCGGTGCTGATGTGCTGGAGGGTTTGGTCGCCGACGGGGGGGCGACAGACGGTGTCGGTTTGGCGCAATTGGTGCTCGATTGGCGCGGGCTGGCTAAGCTGAAATCAACCTATACTGACGCGCTGCCGGAATTTATCAATCCTGACACCCAGCGCATTCACACCTCTTATTCGCTCGCTGCCACCACGACCGGGCGCTTGTCGTCATCTGAGCCGAACCTGCAAAATATCCCGATCCGCACCGAAGACGGGCGGCGCATTCGCACCGCGTTTGTGGCTGCCCAGGGTCATCAGCTGGTCAGTGCCGATTACAGCCAGATCGAGTTGCGGGTGCTGGCCCATATGGCCGATATTGACGCGCTGAAAGCGGCGTTTCAAAACGGCGATGATATTCATGCGTTGACCGCATCTGAAATGTTTAACGTGCCGATGGCCGATATGACACCGGAAGTGCGCCGCCGCGCCAAAGCGATTAATTTCGGCATTATTTACGGCATTTCGGCTTTCGGCTTGGCCAATCAGCTCGGCATTCCGCGCGGGCAAGCCAGTGATTACATCAAAGCCTATTTCGAAAAATTCCCCGGCATTAAAGATTATATGGAACATGTGAAAGCCGAGGCGAAAGCGCTTGGCTACGTCTCCAC
>JAKMDW010000105.1 GCA_022426245.1 Alphaproteobacteria bacterium
GATATGCTGGTGTTCATGGATACCGATAGCTATGAGCAGATTGAACTGCAAGCCGAATTTGTCGGCGACCGCGCCGCCTTTTTGCAAGATGGCATGAATGTTGTGGTGGAAAGCCATGAGGGCAAGCCGATCGGTATTCGCCTGCCCGACCAAGTGACGCTTGAGATTACCGAGACCGAAGCCGTTGTTAAAGGACAGACCGCCGCCTCGTCCAACAAACCGGCCATGTGCGCCAATGGCGTGCGCGTCATGGTGCCGCCTTTTGTGGAGACCGGTGATAAAATTGTCGTCGATACAAACGAAGTCACTTACTTGAAACGAGCTGACTAATGGCGCAATCACCGGCCATGAATGTTATGCGGGCCGCCGTTGAAAAGGCCGGGCGCGCATTGCGTCGCGATTTCGGTGAAGTCGAAAATCTTCAAGTATCCAAAAAAGGTCCCGGTGATTTCGTCAGCCAAGCCGATTTGAAAGCCGAAAAAATCCTGTTTGAGGAATTGTCGGAAGCCCGTCCGGGCTATGGTTTCTTAATGGAAGAGCACGGCGCCGTTAAAGGCGCGGACACAACCCATCGCTGGATTGTTGACCCGCTCGATGGCACCACGAATTTTTTGCACGGCATCCCGCATTTTGCCATTTCTGTCGCGCTGGAGCGCGAGGGCACGCTGGTCGCCGGCGTGATTTACAATCCGATTACCGATGAATTGTTTTTTGGCGAGCGCGGACAAGGCGCTTATGGGCCGAGCGGTCGCTTGCGTGTCGCGGCGCGCAATCGGTTGAGTGATACCATTATCGCATCGGGCATGCCGTATAAAGAAAGCGGCAAACGCCCCGAATGGCAGGACAAAATCATCGCGCTATCAAATGATGTCGGTGATATCCGCACATTCGGCTCGGCCGCGCTTGACCTTGCTTATGTCGCCGCCGGTCGCGTCGATGGTTATGTCGAAACGGGCTTGGGCGCTTGGGATTTGGCCGCCGGTATCGTGCTGGTGCGCGAAGCAGGGGGCTTGGTCTCCGACCATTCAAATCGCCAAAGAATGCTCGATGAAGGCGCGATTGTAGCCGGCAATGAAACCGTGCACGCCGAATTGCTCAAAACAATTTAATTTACTCAGCCGCTTCACGCCCGAATTGCAAATCGGCGAGCCGCGCATAAAGCCCGTCTTGCGCCAGCAATTCAGCGTGTTTGCCGGTTGCCGTTACGCGCCCTGCTTCCATCACAATAATCCGGTCAGCCTTCAAAATCGTTGCGAGGCGATGGGCAATCACCAAAGTGGTGCGCCCCTCCATTAAATGCCCCAGCGCCTTTTGCACCAAAGTCTCGCTTTCGGCATCCAGCGCACTGGTCGCTTCATCAAGCAGCAGAACCGGCGCATCTCGCAATATGGCGCGCGCAATGGCAATTCGTTGGCGTTGACCGCCAGATAGCGTCACCCCGCGCTCGCCCAATTCGGTATCATATGCTTGCGGCAGACGGGCAATAAACTCATCAGCCTGCGCTGCTTTTGCCGCCGCCATGACCTCATCATCGCTGGCATCGGGTCGCCCGAAGCGAATATTGTCGCGCACGGTTTTGGCAAACATGACGGTTTCTTGCGGCACAACGGCCAAAGCGCCGCGCACGGTTTGCGGCATCATATCGGGCAAGGCCACGCCATCAATGCTGATGCTGCCATGCTGCGGGTCATAAAAGCGCGACAGCAGTTGAAACACGGTGGATTTACCGGCGCCCGATGCGCCGACCAATGCCACGGTTTCACCCGGCGTAACCTCTAAAGAAAAACCGCTTAGGGCAGAGATTTCGGGGCGTGTCGGATATTGGAAAGTCACACCCTCAAAAGCAATGCGGCCTTGCGGCGGCTGCGGCAGGGATTGCGGATTGGCCGGTGGCTGAATGACCGGATCGACTTCCAAAATTTCCACCAAACGCTCGGTCGCACCCGCGGCCAATTGCACCTCGCCCCAAACTTCGGACAATGCACCGATAGAGGTCGCGCATAGAACCGCGTAAAGAATAAACTGTCCCAGCGTGCCGCCGGTCATCGAACCGTCGAGCACGTTTTGCGCCCCAAGCCATAAAATGCCGGTGACGCCCGCAAAAATCAGCACAATGGCGATGGCGGTCATACCGGCGCGCGCCCAAATGCGAAGTCGTGCCGTGTCGAATGAGTTCTCAATGGCTGACGCGAATACGCGGCGGTCTTCATTTTCATGGGTGAAGCTTTGCACGGTTTGCATGGCGCTAATGGTTTCAGCGGCGTGGCTGGCCGTATCAGCTATGCGGTCTTGGCTGGCCCGTGCCAAACGGCGCACCATGCGCCCGAACACAATAACCGGCACTATGACGCCGGGCAAAGTTAACGCGGCCAATCCGGCCAATGAGGCGCTGGTATAAACCAGCATAATGGCCGAGCCGACAAACATGAATAAATTGCGCAAGGCGATTGAGGCCGATGAGCCGACAACGGTTTTAATAAGCGTCGTGTCTGCGGTGAGCCGCGACAACACCTCGCCCGTGCGCGTCACCTCAAAAAATGCCGGCGACAGTGTGGTGATGTGATTATAAACCGCGGCGCGTAAATCCGCCGTAACGCGCTCGCCTATCCAAGAGACGAAGAAAAACCGCATGGCGCTGGCCAGTCCTAACACAATAGCGACCACCAACATGGCAAGAAAATAACGGTCAATCGAGTTGGCATCTTCGGTTGAAAAGCCATTATCAATCATAAAGCGAACGGCAATCGGCATGGCCAAAGTCGCCGCCGTTGCCATTAAAAGAGCGAAAAACGCCGCTAAGACGCGCCCGGGATATTGCGCGATAAACGGCAATAGCGCACGCAAGGGCCGCAAACTGCTGGCGCGCGGCCGACGTTTGGCATCTTCTTCCATTTGGGCAACCGCTTCAGCGGCATCATTTCGTGACAAGGTCCAAGACCCTTTCTTGGTTGAATTGCTGCGCTTATAGCAGTCAGACCGTGGCTTCACCAGAGCACAAATGAAAGGCCGAAATAGAGGCCAAATTGACTTGCACCTTGCGCTTCTTCTGTTTATATAAGCGCTCAACGCGAATTGAGAAGGAAAAGGCGATGAAAAAAGAAATTCATCCCGATTATCACATGATTACCGTAGCCATGACCGATGGCACGAGCTATCAAACGCGCTCAACCTATGGGGAAGAGGGTGCCACGCTGACGCTGGATATTGACCCGACGACCCATCCAGCTTGGACCAAAGGGTCACAAACGCTGGTTGACCGCGCCGGTCGCGTATCGCGCTTTAACAAAAAGTTCGACGGCTTTATCAGCTAGACGCCGGAAAAAACTATTTGAAAAGGGCTTCCGCATCATTGCGGGAGCCTTTTTTGCTTTCCAGCATGGCGCGCGCGCGCGCAATCTCTGCCTCAAGCAGCACAATGCGCGCGCTTAATTCCTCTACCCCTTGCAAACTCAAATCCTGCTTTTTCAAATCTTCCAGCGCACTGCCTTTTGGTACGGTGATTTCCTCTTCCATCGCTGCCTCCCGCTGATTAAGCTCGGTAACCTTCATTCTAATAGAAAGAATCTCGTATGTCAGAAAATGTGATGCAAGCCATATCGATTGGTGAAGGCGGTGCGCCCGAGGCTCTATCGCTGCAAGAACATCCCATGCCGCATCCGGCAGAGGGTGAGATTTTGGTGCGATTGGGTGCTGCCGGTGTCAATCGCGGCGATTGCATGCAGCGCATTGGGCTGTATCCGGCACCACCCGGCGCGCCGGATATTATGGGGCTGGAATTTGCCGGCGAGGTTGTCGCCTTGGGAGACAAAGCTGATAAATGGGCCATTGGAGACCGCGTCGCCGCTTTGGTAGCCGGTGGCGGCTATGCCGAATATGCTTGTGTGCATCAAGACCACGCCTTGCCCGTGCCCGACAGGATGAGCGACACTGACGCGGCGGCTTTGCCCGAGACAATTTTCACGGTTTACGCCAATGTGTTTGAAGGCGGCGAATTGCAAGCCGGCCAAACGCTTTTGGTGCATGGCGGCTCTAGCGGCATTGGCACAACGGCCATTCAAATGGCCAAGCATTTTGGCGCAAAAGTTATTGTAACCGCCGGTTCTGAGGATAAATGCAAGGCCTGCCGCGCGTTAGGGGCCGACCTCGCGGTCAATTACAAAGAACAGGATTTCGTTGAAGCCTGCGCCAGTTTTACCAATGGCGCGGGTGTTGATGTTATCCTCGATATGGTCGGCGGCGATTATATCGGACGCAATATGGAAGCCGCAACGCTGGGCGGACGCATCGTCAATATCGCCTATATGCAAGGCTTTGCGGCGGAAGTGAATTTCCTACCGGTCATGCTGAAACGTCTGACCCTGACCGGCTCGACCCTGCGGGCGCGGCCTTTGGCAGAAAAAACACGTTTGACGGCCCGCGTCGGTGAATTATTTTGGCCGCATATTGGCAGCACCATAAAACCGATTGTCGATAGTGTGTATCCCTTGTCAGAAGCCGGAAAAGCACAAGCGCATATGGAAACCAGCAATCATATCGGTAAAATTATTCTCGATTGTAGCAAACCCAAATAACGCCGCTTGCGTAAAGGCGCACAAACTCTTTGCAGCTTTCAAAAGCTTGGGCTATAAAACCTCATATCCCTTGAAATTGATGTTTTCTTTGATGCATGGCTCTTGCGTCATTAAAAGCGCGCATCGTTTCACATTGTTTAGACATTGTTTTGACACCGTTTGGAGACTGACATGACCGCACCGCTTATGCCGAAAGCCACCGCCGTTTGGCTGGTTGACAATACCGCCCTCACATTCGACCAGATTGCTTTGTTTTGCGGTCTGCATCCGCTGGAAGTCAAAGGCATTGCCAATGGCGATATTGCCGCCGGCATTAAGGGTATGGACCCCGTCAATAATGGTCAATTAACGCGCGACGAGATTGAACGCTGCACGAATGACCAAACTGCGGAACTGAAACTGGCTGACGCCAAGCGCGATATTCCGGCACCGAAGCCGCGCAAGGGTTCGCGTTACACGCCGCTATCCAAACGCCAAGAACGCCCCGATGCCATCGCTTGGCTGGTGCGCAATCATCCGGAATTAAACGATGCGGAAATCGGCCGTTTGGTCGGCACGACCAAACCGACGATTCAGAGTGTGCGCGAGCGCAATCACTGGAATATGGCCAATATCACACCGCTTGATCCGGTCACTTTGGGCATGTGCAGCCAAATCGAACTCGACGACTATGTCGCTAAAGCCGCAAAACGCGAAGAACGCCGCCAGAAACGTTTGGCACGCGATGCAGCTAAAAATGGTGACGTGTTGAAAGATGCGACGGAAACCACGGCGGTTGTGCAAGACACACCAGACGCGCCCGCCGCGCCGATACAGCCGATTGATGATTCCAATGTGTTCGCAGATGCGCCGACGGAAGCACCGGCAGAAGACACAGATGAAGCGCTACGCCCCGAGGACGTTTTCAAGTCTTAATTCAGCGCAGGCTTATGCCTGCTGACGCAAGGCCTCAATTTGCTCCTTAAGAGCAAGTTTTTTACGCTTCAGCGTCCATATATCGAGCCTGTCTTCGGATAATCCGGCCTGTCGGTCGCGAATCTCGTCCTCCAGCTCATTGTGCTGACGCTTCAAACTTGTGAGGCGAGCCTGGATGGTCATAGCTACCTCCTTTAACCAATTAAGCGTGGCAGTTTGATCACGGCATGTCTATCATTTTTTGACGCTTTCAAGTCGCGCATGAATATTTCCGAATTGGCGCAAAACGGCTTGTAATGAGTGTATGATTTAGGCTATACCCGCGCTTTCCCAGCGCAAGCCGGGTATTTTTAAGCAGCGGAGGCGATTATGAGCGACGCAAAAATCGGCATTATTATGGGCAGTCAAAGCGATTGGCCGACCATGAAACACGCGGCCGACATTCTGGAAGAATTGGGTGTCGCGCATGAGGTCAAAATTGTCTCCGCCCACCGCACCCCCGACCGCATGTATGACTATGCCCGCGCCGCCAAAGATAAGGGCTTGAAAGCCATTATCGCCGGTGCCGGCGGTGCCGCGCATTTGCCGGGCATGACAGCGGCGCTAACCACTGTGCCCGTGCTGGGTGTGCCGGTGCAGTCCAAAGCCCTATCGGGGCAAGACTCGCTCCTTTCCATCGTGCAAATGCCCGCCGGTATTCCGGTCGGCACATTGGCGATCGGCGATGCGGGCGCTAAAAACGCGGCGCTTTTAGCCGCCGCGATTGTCGCCAATGAAGATGCCGCTTTGGCCGAGCGGTTGGAGGCCTGGCGCGCGGCGCGAACGAATGATGTTAAAGAGACCCCCAGTGACGGGTGACACGACGCAACTAACATTATCCCCCAAGGGCGTTATCGGCACGATCGGTATTATCGGCGGCGGACAACTTGGGCGCATGCTTGCCCTAGCGGCAGCTGAGCTTGGCCTTAAAACCCATATTTACTGCCCCGAAACAGACTGCCCAGCGGCGCAAGTGGCGACCGCTTTCACGCAAGCCTCTTATGACGATATGGCCGCCCTGACCGCCTTCGCCGCCGCGGTTGATGTGGTGACCTATGAGTTTGAAAACATACCCGTCGCAACCGTGTTGCAATTGGCGCAAAGCAAAAACGTGTTCCCGTCAGCCGCCGCATTGGAAGTGGCGCAAGACCGCTTAGTTGAAAAATCATTCATACGCGCGCAAGGTCTCGACGTCGCCGCATTTTTTGATATTACCGATTTGGACAGTCTGGCCGCTGCGCTGGCACAAACCGACGGGCATGGTATCTTGAAAACCCGCCGCTTCGGTTATGATGGCAAAGGCCAATGGCGGCTTGATGCCGATAGCGACCTTGCCACTGTGCTGCAAGAATTGAACGGCCAACCGGCTATTTTGGAAGCGCTTGTGCCGTTTGAGCGCGAAGTCTCCATATTGGTGGCGCGCGCGCAAGACGGCACGACCGCCGCATATGACGTTATTGAGAATGTGCACCGTAATCATATTCTGCAC
>JAKMDW010000121.1 GCA_022426245.1 Alphaproteobacteria bacterium
GCACCACATAGCCGGATGAGAAATCAAGCAATGGCTCGAACTCAACTTGGCTCATATTCGGTGTCGGCATGACGCGGCTTATATCCTTGCGGTCCATATAATTAACCAAGCGGCAGAGATATTTCGACGTCAAATCACACCGCAAAGTCCATGACGCATTGGTGTAACCAAACGAGGCCAGCAAATTCGGAATGCCCGAATACATCATGCCTTTATAATTCAGCAAATTGGCCGGCTCGACAGCTTCATTATCGACCGTCACTTCAATATTGCCCAAGAAGTTCAAATCAAGGCCGGTGGCTGAGACGATGATATCGGCCTCAAGAAACTCGCCCGATTTCAGCGCAATGCCGTTTTCCTTAACCTCAGCAATATGGTCGGTCGCAATATCGGCCTTGCCCTCACAGATAGAGGTGAAAAAATCCCCGTCCGGAGCCAGACAAACACGCTGGTCCCACGGATTATAGCGCGGCGTCAGATGCTTCTCGATGTCATAACCTTCCGGCAACAGCTCGGGCAACTCGTCCAAAAGACGCTTTTTCACAACCTCAGGCCGCGTGCGGCACAGCCAGAAAAAGAACCGTCCCAGCAAAACATTTTTCCACCGCGTCAGCCCATAGGCCATTCTGGCGGGCAGATATTTGCGGGTGAAATTGGCAAACGCATCTTCTGAAGGGCGCGCCACAATATAGGTTGGCGAGCGCTGCAACATGGTGACATGTTTGGCGGTTTTGGCCATAGACGGCACCAGCGTCACCGCCGTTGCGCCCGAGCCAATAACCACGACTTTCTTGTCGCTATAATCCAAATCTTCCGGCCAAAATTGCGGATGAACCATTCGACCTTTGAAGTTTTCCGCGCCCGGGAAATCAGGCTGATAACCTTTGTCATAATTATAATAACCGGCGCAGCTGTGCAAAAACTTGCATGTGCGGGTCTCGGTTTCGCCGGTCGCGCCATCTTGAATGGTGACGAACCATTTGCCATCCGGCGTTGACCATTTGGCCTCGACAACTTTTTTGCCAAAGTGAATTTTATCGTTCAGCGCACCGTCGTCCACCGCATCTTGCAAATAGGCCATAATCGCAGGTGCATCGGCAATGGCTTTGGCGTCGCGCCAGGGGCGAAACGAAAAGCCCAGCGTATACATATCGCTGTCTGAGCGAATACCCGGATATTTGAACAGGCTCCAAGTGCCGCCGATTTTCTCACCACGCTCGAGAATTTCGAAGCTGGTTTTGGGGGCATATTTTTGTAGATGAAACGCCGAAGAAATGCCGGAAATCCCGGCACCAACAATCAGCACATCGCTATGCGGTATCGCAGTCATATTCTCTCCCTCGCGTCAGTGACGCAAATTTCAATCTTTTGCCCCTTTTATTCAACGCTCTGTTTCGACTTTAGGGGACAAGTTTTACGAGGCGCAAATAAAAAGTCCGGGCCACATCGCAAAATTTATCCCGAGTTTGACGAAAACACACCTGTTGGGCAAGCGCCAATGGGGAGGCAATTCATCGCATGCCATCCTTCACCCGTCAGTCATCAAAGCCGATAAAAGTCGTCGCCTCGGCAACGCTTTTGCGTTCCGACACCACGGCATTGGCGGGAAACGCATCGTCGGGCCAGCCCAGCGCGACAGCCTTCATAATCACTTGGTCTTCAGCAATGCCGGCATGTTCGCGCACCACTGGCGATTGCATAATGCCTTGCGAGTTAATCACAGCGCCGAGCCCACGCGACCAAGCCGCATTGACCAAAGCGGTTGTCACCGCGCCGCAATCAAAGGCCGTATCATCGCTGCTGGCCAAAACCCGGTCGTAAGTAATAATCACGCAAACCGGTGCATCGAACTGGCGAAAACCGCGCAACACCCAGTCAAGACGGGCTTCTTTATCCTCACGCGCAATGCCCATGGCCGAAAATAATTGCTTGGCGACACCGACTTGGCGGTCACGGTGCTGGCCTTCAAACGCCTCACCGGTTCGGAATTCGCGCGAATGTGGCACGCCAGCAAGATTACGCTCCGTATTGCCTTCGCGAATTTTATCCAGCGCCTCGCCGGTCAGCACAGTAAAATTCCACGGCTGGGTATTCATGGAAGACGGTGAGCGCATGGCCAGCGCCAGAACCTCTTCAAGCAGGGCTTTTGGAACGGGTTTATCTTGATAGCCGCGAATGGAGCGCCGCCCCATAAGAACATCATCAAATTGCATGTTGTGAACCTCTTTGAAGTTTATAAAGCCCCAGCGGCTGGAGGTGCTCCAAGTGTAGGCCTTGTTTGAGTGATATATGAGGTGCCAGATTAGAGCAATAACAAGCACGACGCACCCGAATTTTTGGCTTAAAATAAATAGCCGAAAACCGCAATTAATCCTATGCGAGGGCGGCAACAAAAGATAGAAAGCGCACAGTCTCTTTTGAAAGGCCTGTCCGTATGTCCTCCGTTCCCGCAAGCGAACTTCGCAATATCGCCATCATCGCCCATGTTGACCATGGCAAGACCACACTTATTGACGCGCTGATGAAGCAAACCGGCCTGTTTCGCGACAATCAGGCGATTGATGAGCGAGTGATGGATAGCGGCGATTTGGAAAAAGAACGCGGCATCACGATTTTGGCCAAGCCAACTTCCATCACTTGGCAAGACAAGCGCATTAACATTATCGACACACCCGGCCACGCCGATTTTGGTGGCGAGGTGGAGCGCGTATTGCATATGGCCGATGGCGTTATTTTGCTGACTGATGCGGCTGAGGGGCCAATGCCGCAAACCAAATTCGTGCTTGGCAAGGCGCTGAAGCAAGGTCTGCGCCCGATTGTGGTTATCAATAAGGTTGACCGCCCTGACGGTCGCCCCGATGAAGTGATTGATGAGGTTTTCGACCTGTTCGTCTCGCTTGATGCGACTTCTGAGCAATTGGATTTTCCCATTCTTTATGCGTCGGGGCGTGATGGCTGGTGCGCCGCGGAGTTGGACGCGCCGCGCGATAATTTGAACCCGCTTTTGGATTTGGTGCTGGCGCATGTGCCGCCGCCGGCTGTCGAACCGGACAAACCCTTCGCCATGCTGGCGACGCTTTTGGATAGTGACCCCTATATTGGCCGCTGCCTGACCGGCCGCGTGCTGCAAGGCACGGCGAAAGTCAATGAAGCGGTGAAGGCGATTAACCTTGAAGGCAAGCAGATTGAAACCGGTCGACTGACCAAATTGCTGCGCTTTGAAGGCACAAAACGTGTGCCGGTTGACGAAGTGCAGGCCGGCGACTTGATTTGCATTGCCGGACTGACCAAAGCCTCGGTTGCCGATACGATTGGCGACCCGTCGATCTCGCAAGCCCTGCCCTCAACCCCGATTGACCCGCCCACCATGTCGGTAACGATTACGGTGAATGACAGCCCGTTTGCCGGAACAGAAGGCAAGAAAGTGACCTCAACGGTTATCCGCGACCGCCTATTGGCCGAAGTTGAAACCAATGTCGCCATTACTTTTGCCGAAAGCGCCAATAAGGATGCGTTTGAAATTGGCGGACGCGGCGAATTGCAGCTTGGCGTGCTGATTGAAACCATGCGCCGCGAGGGTTTTGAACTGAATGTCTCGCGCCCGAAAGTGCTGATACGCGAAGAAGGCGGCGAGAAAATGGAACCGGTGGAAGAAGTCACCATTGATGTTGATGAGGAATATTCATCAGGCGTGGTCGACAGTATGAACCGCCGCAAAGCCAAAATGGTCGATATGCGCAGCGCCGGTGCGGGCAAAACCCGCATGTTGTTTCACGCCCCCTCGCGCGGGCTTATCGGTTATCAAAGCCGCTTTTTGACGCAAACGCGCGGCACAGGTGTGCTCAATCGCGTATTCCATGAATATGCGCCCTATGCAGGTGATATTCCGGGCCGTCGCAATGGCGCATTGATAGCCAGCGAGACCGGCACGGCTGTGGCGTTTGCCATTTTCAATCTGCAAGACCGTGGCGCGATGTTTATCGACCCGCAAACGCCGGTTTATCAGGGCATGATTGTCGGTGAACATAGCCGCGACAATGATTTGGAAATCAATGTGCTGAAAGGCAAAAAGCTGACCAATATGCGCGCCTCCGGCACCGACGAAGCGGTGACACTGACACCGCCGCGGCGGATGTCATTGGAAGAAATGATGGCTTATGTCGAATTCGACGAATTGCTGGAAGTCACGCCGCAGAGCCTGCGACTGCGCAAACGATATTTGCTTGAGCATGAGCGCAAGAAATTCAAAAAACAAATGGA
Organism: Alphaproteobacteria bacterium; assembly: GCA_022426245.1. Taxonomy (GTDB): domain Bacteria; phylum Pseudomonadota; class Alphaproteobacteria; order RS24; family RS24; genus UBA8337. The sequence continues at coordinate 4,261 of JAKMDW010000121.1, forward strand.
AGAAGAAAGCGGCTAATCCGGCCTAATTCGAAACGGTGCGAAAACCGATATGGCTGGTCGGCAATCCGGCTTCTTGGGCTTGGCGCGCGGCCGCTCGATAGCGGCGGCAATAATTGGGCGCGCATAAAAATGAGCCGCCTTTAATGGTGTAAACCGCCTCAACGCCGGTTTGCGACACTTTGCTGTCGGTCCATTCCCAGACATTGCCAATCATGTCAAACAGGCCGAAATCATTGGCCGGAAAACACCCGACCGGCGCGCGCTTGGCGTAACCGTCAGCTTGCGTGTTTTGAATGGGAAAACTGCCCTGCCATGTATTGGCCATTTCCTCGCCCTCGGGGGCGCGCTCATCGCCCCATACATAAATCGTCTCGGCGCCTGCATTGGCTGCATATTCCCATTCCGCCTCATTGGGCAAGCGGCGCCCGGCCCATGCGGCATAGGCTTGCGCGTCGCGATAAGAAACCTGAACAACCGGCTCTTGCATCCGCGCCTCCAGCGAACTTTCAGGGCCATCAGGGTGACGCCAATCAGCACCGGCCACAAAATGCCACCAGCTTGGATTGCTTAAAGTCGGCATGCGAAACACTACACCGCCCGCCGCGCCAAAACCCGGTTGGGCGCGTTCGGCATCGGTCACATAGCCGGTCGCCTCAACAAAGCCGGCGAAAGCGGCATTGGTGACCTCAGTAGCATCAATGTCGAAAGCCGCCATCGTCACTTTATTAGGGGGGCCTTCTTCGGCATATTCGGGATGCGCCCCCATGGTAAAGCTGCCACCCGGCACCGCAATGGCGGCGCTTTGGGCAGGCGCGCAGTCTCGCGCAGCACCTATTTTATCCGTCTCTTTCGCATTAGGCTCGCAGCCGGAGGCCACAAAACCCAACAGCAATACGCCGCCGAGTGCCAAGATTTTTGTGTTTTGTTTAGTCATAATATTCTGCAAGCGGTGGCTTTCTTTCTTCCCCGCCAAATTCATCAGGGTCAATGGCCACTTTCCAGAGCGGCACAGCGAGGTTTTTGCCTTTCGGCATGGCCGCAAGGCGCTCCTTTAATTGCGCGACAATATCGGGATATTGCGCCGCTACATTATTCATTTCGCGCGGGTCAGCGTCAATATTGTATAGTTCGTCACGCCCATCAAGGGGCACCATCAGCTTCCATTGATCATGGAAAACCGCCCGACCGCCGTTAAAGGCCTCGGTCAAAAACGCCGATGGCGGTATTTCGGCCTCGCCGGTCAAAGCCTTTAAATAGCTGCGCCCATCATGGGGTTGTGTCGCCACATCGCTGCCGCCTGCGGCTTCAAGCAAGGTCGGCATCACGTCAATGGCGCTCAGGCGGGTATTGAATTGGCCTTTGGTAAACTTACCCGGCCAACTGATAATTGCGGGAACCCGAATACCACCCTCAAGAATTGACCCTTTACTGCCGCGCAAAGGGGTGTTGTCTGCGCCGCCATCTTCGGTATTGGTGCGCATGAACTCGACAAAACGAATGGGAATCTCCTCGCCAAACACCCATTTGGCAGTATCGATAATGCGATAAAATGCAGGCGGCATCCCGCGATAATCGGTAAGCCCGCCATTATCGCTCATAAACCAGATAATCGTGTCGTCGCTCATATTCGCCTCAGCCAGAGCGCCGATAAGCTGGCCGACTGCCTTATCAAGCTCGGTAACCATGGCCGCGTGAACGCGCCGCCGCTCATCTTCAATATCCGCATAAGCCGCAATGGCCTCGGCCGGTGCCTCATTCGGCAGATGCGGCGCACCCAGAGACAAGAACATAAAGAGCGGCTGCTTTTTATCATGCGTGCGCACGATACGCGCCGCTTCATTGCCCTGCAAATGGGTTACATAGCCGTCTTCGCGCAGCGTTTTACCATTGCGTTGCCAATCATAATGTCCGCCATGCACATGGTCATAATAGCCGACAGCACCACTGAGGTTGCCGTAAAAACTGTCAAAGCCGCGCCGGTTCGGGTGATAGGGTCGCCTGACCCCCAAATGCCATTTGCCGACCAGCGCGGTTTTATAATCCAGCTGCTTTAGATAATCGGCCAGCGTATTCAATTCCAATGGCAGACCGGTGGGCGTGATTTTCGGCATGGGCGAGGTAATACCCAACCGCATCGAGGTTTGACCGGTAAGCAGAGAGGCGCGCGTTGGGCTGCACACTGAATTAACGTAAAAGCGATTAAGCTCAGAACCATTGGCCGCCAATCGGTCGATATTTGGCGTACGGATTTCACTGCCATGATAGCCGACATCGTTCCAGCCCATATCGTCGGCCAGAATGATAATGATGTTCGGGCGCTCGGCCGCCATTGCTAATCCAGATAGTGCTAATCCAGATGGTGCTAAACCAGACAATACTAAACCAGACAGTGCCAAACCCAGCATCGCGCGGGAGTTGGCCATCATCAGCGGTAAAAATAAAAGCCGCATAAACTCTCTTCTCTCTTATTTGTTACTCAAACTCTAATCCGTGAGGCTCCACTGCCCTCAGCTTTGCGACCCTTGCCAGACCACCAACATGCACCGCGTCGTGTTATCGCGGAAAAAAAGGTGCTGATAAAAGTGCCCCTCCTTTTGTCGCCACAATATGTGTTGTCGCCACAATCTGTCTGGTCGCCACAATTTTTTTAAAATTCCCACGACCCTCATCTCGACCTAAAAATATATTTGACACTGTGTCAATTATATTTTTAGGTAGTGCCATTCAGGAGACAGGCTTTATGCAATCCACCAAGCTTAAAAATACCCATAGCAAAAACAAAGCTGCAATCAGTGCGGCCGAAGTCAAGCTTGAAGCGGCAAGCAGTAAGGGCGCGCGCGCGCGCGAGGCACTGATGGACGCGGCATTTGAATTGCTGGGTGAAATGTCACCCCGCGAATTGACGCCGGGCGCGATTTGCATCGCCGCACAGATGAAACGTCCCAGCTTTTACACTTATTTCGACAGCGTCGAAGGGCTACTCGATATGCTGATACGCCGTGAAATTGACCGGCTGGAAGCGCTTTATGACGCGCAAGAAAACAAGCGAGAGAGCGCCCTGCACCGCGTGGCCGGTGTGCCACTCAGCTTGGTTGCCTTGAAGGATAGCGATAAAGGTCGCCTGCATGGCATTGTGACGCTGATGAGCGCAGATTTCAGCTTCACCCATTTGCGTTTGGATAATTTGCGCCGCGACATCAAAGCCGCGATTGCCGAAGGCGGGCTCACGCTAAAGCCGACGCAAATCGATGTCTTCATGCAAATTTATGTGGCAGGGATTTTGAGCCTGATGGCGCGCCATGCCGAGTCCGAATTATCGAGAATGGAGGTCGTCACCGCCCTGGAGGTTTTTTTGAAGGGCGCGGGGGCTGACGCGAAACTGTTGAAGTCGATATTTGCAGGTTAAGGGGAGCGTAGCATGAGGGATTATGATGTTGTCATTGCCGGATTTGGGCCGACCGGTGCCATGGCCGCGAATATGCTTGGCCAGCATCAAATCAACACGCTGATTGTCGACCCGCAGAGCGAGATCTATGATATTCCGCGCGGCGTGCATTTTGACGGCGAGACAATGCGGATATTTCAGTCGCTCGGCCTTGCCGACACGATTTTGGCGCAATGCGCCGTGAATGACACGCTCAATTTTGTAAACCGTCATGGTGCGTCGCTAATGCGTGCGGACCTTAAAAACCTGCCACCAAGTGCCGGTTGGCCGGCCGACATATTTTTTCGCCAGCCCCTCGTGGAACAGCATTTGCGCGAAAACCTGAAAAAATTCGACAGCGTCACGCAAGATCTGGGATGGGCCGTCAACGCCCTTGTCCAGCACGAGGACCATGTTGAACTGACCCTGCGGCACGGCGAAAGCGGCGACACCAAAACCGTCACCACAGCCTATCTCATCGGTGCCGATGGCGCGGATAGCGCGGTGCGCGAATTGGCTGGCATCGCGCTTCACGATTTGCAATGCGACGAACCCTGGTTGGTTGTCGATTGGGAGTTGGAGCCGGGCGTTGCATTTAACCGCGATGTTTATCAATTTTGCGACCCGGCGCGGCCCGGCACATTAGTACCATGCGCCGGTCAACATATTCGCTGGGAGTTTATGATGAACCCCGACGATGATCGGGCGACAATGGAGCACGAAGATACGGTGCGCGCCATGATGGCCCCCTATGTGGGTCATTTATCGCCCGATATATCAGCCCGGCAGGGCAAAATTCTACGCTCTAAAGTCTATCAATTTCATGCCTTGCTGGCCGAACGCATGGCCGATGGACGGGTGTTTTTAATGGGTGACGCGGCCCATCAAATGCCGCCTTTTTTAGGGCAAGGCATGTGCGCCGGTCTGCGCGATGCAGAAAATCTCAGTTGGAAATTGGCCGGTGTTTTGCAGAAGCATTACGCGCCTTCCATTTTATCCAGCTATCACAGCGAGCGCTATGCGCATGTGCGTGCCGTCATTAAGCAAGCCGTGCAAATTGGCGAGATTATTCAGACCCGTAATCCGGTGAAGGCATTTTTGCGCGACACGTTTTTGCGGCTGGGCAAAATCATACCGAAATTACTGAGTGGCATTCAGTTCGGCCAGACCTGGCAGCTTGGCGCTGGCCTGTTATCCGATGACAAGATGGCAGGGCGACAAATTCCGCAACCGCTTATGCGCCAAAACCCACAACAGGATATGTCGCAAAAGCTCGACACATATTTACCCGATGGTTTTTGCCTCCTAACCTTGAGCCCTGCCTATCTGCCGGAATTGCAAAATATCAGCGCAGCCGTGACCCGCATTGAATGTCCGGTGATCACGCTAGGTGGCGGCGGTGATGACGGGCTGATTGAGGCCGACACCGAATTGTCTGATATGGGCAAGCAGCTGAATATTGCCGCAGTTTTAGTGCGACCCGACCGCCAGATTTACGCCACGCTTAAGAATGAGGGCGCGCCGCTCGCCGCGCAATTTGAAACGCATTTGACGATTTTATCAGCACAGCTTTTTGCCGATGGCGAAACCCACATGGCGGGGTGAAATGGGTATTTGATAAAATCCACAGCTAATTGACAAAGTGTCAATTTTTTATTGACAGGGCCTAGAGAAGGTCGGACAGTTTAGATTAAACGGAGGGGACTATGAGACTGGTAAGTTTTAAAACCAATGGCGCGACACATCTCGGCGTGTTGCGGGGCGAAAGCATCACGGATTTATCGCGCGCTGCGCCAGATTTACCGCGCGAAATGAACGCTTTTTTGCGCGGCGGTGATGCCGCCATGCAAGCCGCAAAGAATGCCAGCGGCGATGATTTTGCGCTCAGTGATGTTGAGCTGCTGTCACCGGTAACCGCACCGGGGAAAATTCTCGCGGTGGCGCTGAACTATCGCGACCATTTGGAGGAAGTGATGGAAGCCATGCCTGACTTCCCCGAGCCCAAAACGCCAATGCTGTTCACCAAGCAAAACTCGTCTGTGACCGGCCCTTATGCGCCGATTTATCTGCCGCCCGAATCTGAGCAATTGGACTATGAGGCGGAACTGGCCATTGTGATTGGCAAGACCTGTCGGCGTGTGCCGAAAGAGCGCGCGCATGAGGTTATTGCCGGCGGCATGGTGGCCAATGATGTCTCCATTCGCGACTGGCAGTTGGCCGCGCAAACCATGACTATGGGCAAAAGCTGGGACAGCCATTGCCCAATGGGGCCTGCATTGGTGACGCCCGACGAAATGGATTTTGAAAATATCGATTTCGTCTGTCGGGTAAATGGCGAGGAGCGACAAACCTCAAATACCGGACGTCTGGTCTTCGATATTCCGACCCTCATCAATTATTTGTCGACGGTTTGCACGCTGCATCCGGGCGATGTCATTCTGACCGGCACGACGTCGGGTGTTGCTTTGTGGATGGACGGTCAGCCTTGGTTGAAACCCGGCGATGTCGTGACTTGCGATTTCGGCGCGCTCGGCACGATTGAAAACATCGTTGAGAATGACCCGGTCGGCACACTTATTGAATAAAGCGGGAAAAGTGAGGACGTTATGACAGCGCAACAAATTGCACATGAAGAAGAGTTCGAGCTGTATCACTATGGCGAGTCCCTGTGCTCGCAAATGGTGCGCTTGGCGCTCGAAGAAAAGCAGATTGCTTATAAATCACACCATATGTATTTAGAGCTGACGGGCGAGAACCTGTCGCGCGCCTATAAGCAAATTAACCCTAATGTCGTCGTGCCTGTGCTCGTTCACAATGGCACGCCAATTTATAATAGCTGGGAAATCTTGAGGTATCTTGATGACCACGCGCCCGACCAAGGCACGCCTTTAATGCCGACAACCCCGGAAGGGCTGGCCGCATTGGAGAGCCAAGTTTTTGAAAACGCGCTGCGCGGCGACATCGCTCTGGGCGATAATTTCGGCACATCAATCGCCGGTGCCAGCACTTATATTCTGGCCAATATACTAAAACGCCGTCCGGCATTGGCGGTGATGTGGGATTATTTGCTCAAACACCCTGACCCGATGCGCAAATTTGCTTTTTGCGTTCTGCGCCTGCGCGGCGGTCTACCGAAACCGCTTTATGAGAAATTTATCCGCCGCCTTGCCAAAGGCCTTGCCGACACTGAACAACAGCTGGCGGATGGGCGCGACTATATGTTTGATAATTATTCGCTGCTCGATGTGATGATGACCGCGCATTTCCATCGCCTTGAAGATGTGCATTTGGATATGATTTTCTCGACCGATCAGCTGCCGCATCTGACGGCTTATTGGCAACGTGTGCAGGCACGCCCCAGCTATAAGCCCGCTATGACCGATATGCATAGCTGGGAATGGCGCGCCGCCATTGACGATATTTATAAAGGCCAGCCTTCGCCGTTTTTGTCGCTGCTGCGCAGCGAAGTGGCGACGCGTTTGGCTGAGCAAGACGCCGCACGAAACAATGGAAAGGCCGCCGCATGAGCTATGATATTGATGATGAAAAAATGGCCGCGGGTGCTGCCATTGTTGAAAAATTGGGTTTGCTGTCCAAAGCCAACCCTGCCCTGAGCGATGATTTTCGCGCCCATACGTTGCAAACCGTATTCGGCACAATTTGGGCACGCGACGGCCTCGACCTAAAGCAGCGCAGCCTGATTACGCTGACCACATTGATCGCGCTTAATCGCGAACATGAACTGGTTTTGCATTTTCGCGGCGCCCGCAATTTGGGCATTGAACGCGCAACCATAGAAGAAGTGATTTTACACGTCGCCCATTATGCAGGCTGGCCGGTGGCCGTTACCGCCAGTTCTATTCTGGAAGATGTTTGGAAAGAAATGGATGAGGAGATGAGCAAATGACCAAACCAATCGCTAAAGTATCCGACATAATTTTTGTTCGCTTTGAATTGCGCGACCTTGAAGCACAATGCAAATATCTTGACGATTTTGGCATGCAGGCCGTGCAAAAAGACAATGGCTCCATGTATTATCGTGGCACGGGCGAAGACGCTTATATTTACGCCGCGCAAAAAGGCGAAGCCGATGCCTTTATCGCTGCCGGTTATGAAGTGGACACGCTGGAAGAATTGCAGGCGCTGGCCGAAAGCCAAGACGTCGCCATTGACGATGGTGATGCGCTGATGGGCGGCAAAATGGTGCGCCTCACTGACCCGGACGGTCTCGGCATCGAGGTTTATCATGGCGTCAATAAGCTGAGCCCGATTGATGAGGGCGTGCCTGTGCTGAATTCCGGCAAAGAGAAGAACCGCCTTAACGCGACCCAACGTTTCGGCAGCGGTGCCGATGAATGGCAGCTCGATGGCGACGGCAATATGCAATATGCCCTGCCGAGCAGCGTGATGCGGCTTGGCCATACGGCGATTAATGTCAAAGACGGTCCGGCCAGCATAAAATGGTATCATGATGTGCTGGGCATGATTGTCTCGGACAATATTATCGGCCCTGATGGACAGGTCGGCGGCGCATTTATTCGCTGCGATAATGGCGACACGCCAAGCGACCACCATACGCTGAATGTTGTGGCTTTGCCGCCCGAAGGCGAAATGTTTCATGGCACATTCGGGCATGCCGGTTTCGAGCTTGAAAAATCATTGGACGATTTGATGGCCGGTCATTTCCATATGAAGACCAGTGGCGCATACACCCATGAATGGGGCATTGGCCGCCATCTTTTAGGCAGTCAGCTTTATGATTATTGGCGCGACCCGGCGGGTTTCATTCTTGAACATTGGACTGATGGCGATTTGATGACCGCCGATGTGCCGCCGCAAGATGTGTCGATTGTCGACGTGGTGAAAGGCCAATACGGCCCGATACCCTATTCAAGCTTCAACATGTCGCTGCCGGTTGCGGCGGTTGACGAGTTTCGCGAAGCCATTCCCAGCATGACAGAAATGCTTGTCAAAGGTTCGGAAGGCCAGTCGTGACACAGGTCTATATGATCGCCAATGTGATGATTGAAGATGCCGATGAGTATCGACTTTATGAGAAGGGCTTCTTCCCCATATTGAAAAAATATGGTGGCTCATTCGTAACTTATGACGACAGCATTGAGCATTTTGAGGGCGCAAGGCCGGTCGAAGGCCGGGTCATTATCTTCAGCTTCCCATCCGCGCAAGCCGCGCATGATTGGTATAATGACCCCGATTATCAAAGCCTATCGGCGCATCGCCGGGCTGGTGCGCCGCTCATCTCACTGACCATGGTTAACGGCCTGCCGGAAAGAAGCTAACGTCGCCATCTGAGTGGTGTGCGCGCGCTATCAGGCCAGCGTCTGCATTGCCTGTTGGATGTCGCGGCCATAGCTACCTTCGGTTAGCGCAGTATCAATCTGGGCGTCGAGCGGCACAAACTGACTGACCGGCAGTTCGCTATCAGAGCGCACCTCACCTGCGGGGTCTTCGCCGTTTTGCTCTTCATCGCTTGATGCATCGCCTTGATTATCATCCAAAGACTGCACGCGGTTTTCTTCGAGATCGACATCGACATCCAGTCGGCGCTCTTCCCCGCCATCAAGCGCAACAATCGTCAGCTCAATCGCGTCGATATTTTGCGGCGCATCAATGGTCAATTCGCCGGTCCGGACATTTACCCGCACCCAATCCGGCGCGGCGCTGCCGTCTTTCTGGCGCACTTCATAGCGGGTCGCGCTTTCCTGAGCCTCATCGGTAATTTCAATCTTCACGCCATCGGTTTCATTGACCATACGCATCAGCTTCAACGATCCGTCCGGCGCAACAGCGGGAGTGTCGCCAAAGACAACGCGGCCATCGCTCAGCACATCTACCGTTGATGATGGCAGAGCGCGGTCAGGGGTCGCGCCAGTGGGTTGCGATGGCCGGTTATTCTCGATAGGGGCGGGCATCGCATCATTGGTTGAATTTAACGCCGCATTATTGGCGACTTTATCATTGGCGGCTTGGCGACCGGTGTCGCCTTCACCCTCAATCAATGTCGGGTCGAGGACCAAATCAATGGCGCGCGCATTGCCTGCCCCGTCCTCAGCCACGACGCGCATCTCAAATGGCTGCGCACCCGGCGGCGGGTCGGCAGTTGTCAGGCCGGTATTTTGATCAACCTCAATCCAGCTTGGAAGCGGCGAGCCGTCGGCCAATTCCCCCTTAAAGCGCTCCGCGCGGTCGCTCGCTTCATCGGTGATTTGCACGGTAATTTCGCGGCCCTCGACCTTTAAGTCAATCACCCGAATATTGCCTGAAATATCAAGCTGCGAGCTGGTTTTTGCATTCATCCAGCTATCATCGCCCAGACCCGCATTGTCATCAGCCAATGGCAGCGCATCACGCCCGCCCATTTGCGGGCGGTTGAGCTGATTATTGATTTGTCGGTTCGCGCCCTCATCCGACGATACGCGCATGACCGGCGGCAAGTCGTGCGGGTTTAATTCCGGTTTGGTTTCCTCAGGCTTTTCAAACTCGTGCTCCGTCGGGTCCGGCAGTTCAGGCAAATCAATCGGTTCAATCACCGGCTTCATAATATTGATATAAAATGACGTGGCATTGCTCATTTGACCGCCATCTGTCGCGGTGACAGTAATTAAATGACGGCCGGCCTGTGTGGTGGTGCCGGTAATCTTATCAATGCCATTCCATGCCAACCCTTCAGGCAGACCGTCAATCGCATAGGTCAGCCGCCCATGCTCAGGAATATCGTCAAACGTTGCACCGGATGGAGATCCGACCGGATTCGGTTTGGTGGTCATTCTTGAAAAATTATTCAAGCTCGGGTCAAAGCGGTCAACATCTGCGAAAATATCCTCGGCAATAAGAGGGATTGGCGTAATTTCCTTGCCCGGCGGGCGTTGGACGCTGCGCAGGGTTGTGACCACGTCAGGCTGATCATTTTTCGGGCGCACAATAATGGTGATTTTGCCCGGCTCGGATGTCATGCCATTTGTGCTGATTGTGTATTCGATAATATTGCTCGGCGACTGGGCGTCGACATCGTAGAAATGATTTTCTGGCTTAAATTCAAAATGGCCATTGGTAAGCGGGTTCAAATCGCCGCGCGGCGGCATATTGGTATAGTCAAATGACAAATTCGAAATGGGATTGGCCGCACCATCCAAGCCGACACCCTCGCTATTGCGCGTATCGAGCGAGCTATCTTCATCGACATAATAGGTTTTATCCTGAGCCACAAGCTGGCCGAGCCTAATGGAATATGCCTCAACACTATCAAGGCTTTCCGGCGCAATTTGCGCGCCATCATTTACCGTGAAGGTAAATTCATCGTAACTCAAATCGGAGGCCTTTGCGTCAGCCAAATAAACCAGTCGGCTCAAATCCGCTTGTGGGATGTCGAGCCCATCTTGAGCGTCTATAGTTGTTATCTCCCACTGGGCTTCCATGTCCATGCCGTCAATTGCAAAGGCTTTGCCATTTGCGCGTGGATTATT
>JAKMDW010000129.1 GCA_022426245.1 Alphaproteobacteria bacterium
ACGCATGCCGATACCAAAAACCGGTGCCTTACCACTTGGCTACACCCCAACTGAGCGCGAAAATATATAAAAGCGGGCCATCGGTCTAGCCCTTAATTGCCTTTATTGTGCGTCAATTACGCCAATAACGTCATTAATCAGACTGCCGAGATAAAGTTGGCCGTTTTGCTCAATGACGCTGGTCATCATATAAATATGTTGGCTGTCATCTTCCAATGACGCAACCGGCACACCACGCGCGTTCAGCTTAATCGCATAGCTATGTAATTGCACCGGATCAATAAGCTCCAGCGTCATGAGCCGCCACATAATTTTGCGCAAAAACGGACGCACGACCAGCGCATCAAGCTCGTCCGTGCGTGGCGCAACACCGGCCACCCAAAAGCCACCATCGGGCGCAAGGGTGATATTATCCAGAAAGGCCGGAAGATTGTCAGAGAAAATATCTGTCGAGCCGCGTTTCGGGCCCGCCAGCCAATAGCGCATAATACGGTGATTATGCGTTTCATTGACCACCACAAAATCGCCCGCGCGCGAAACCGCTACGCCATTGGCAAAATATAAACTATCAATCAGTAATTCCATCTCGCCGGTTTTCGGGTCGAAGACAATCAACCGTCCGGTTGGGCGCAGTTCAAACACTTCGGCAATATCATGCCCATATTCATGGCGACGGGTTGCATCTGAAAAATAAATTTTGCCATCATCAGCGATTGCCAAATCATCGACAAAAATCATGCGCTCGCCTTCAAAATGCGTCGCCAGAACATTTATCATGCCGTCAGCCGTCAGCGACAAGAGACCTTTAAAAGCATCAGCGATAATCAGATTGCCCGCCGCGTCAAATTCCAGCCCCAAAGGGCGACCGCCCGTATTGGCAATGACCTCAAAATTTCCGTCGGCGTCGCCGCGCAAAATATCGCCATTGGTGAGGCCGGTATAAATTCGCCCCTGACTGTCAAGCGCAACACCCTCCGGCCCTTCTCCGGTTTTCAGCAATCGTGCCTCGGCTAAGCGATTATTTTTGACAAACACGCCCGTGCCTGCCGGATTGGCGGCGCGCACCGGCCCGACCAGCGGGTCAAACGGCACCGGCCATAGCAGCAGATAACCCAAAACGACGGCCAAAATGGCGCAAAAGGAAGCCAAAAGCGGTCGCTTGCGCGTGGTTTTTATGATTGCTTGCGACATGTTTTCGGTTCCTTCTGCCGGAGGCCTTAAGGGGGCCTTTTTCCATTGCCAGCCTTGAGGGGCTTGGCTATATAGACTTTTCCTTATCGGAATTTTGTCGGAGTGTGGCGCAGCCTGGTAGCGCACCTCGTTCGGGACGAGGGGGTCGCAGGTTCAAATCCTGCCACTCCGACCACCGACTGAAATCAGCTTTGCAGCTTGCGCGCATGAGCGACCCAAATCGCCAAAGCGATAATTTCAGCCAAAACGAATTCCCAAATGGTCGGCGCATCATACATCAGGCCCGCATAAACGCGCATCACCGCTGTCATGCCGATAAGGCAGGCTGAGGCATATAGAAAGTCAGGTCTCTTTTTCCAAACACCAAACAGGGCAAAGCCGCCCATGCACAAGAACAAAGCACCCAAATCACCGATTTGCGAATTACGCGCTGCGCCGTCCATGTAAATCATTTGCAGGTTCTTCGCGCCCGCTGCCGGATCAACAACCCAAGCGCCGCCCATATAAATCAGAAAAAATGCGCCGGTCAGCGCTGCCAGAATTTGTAAAGCTTTATCCATGGTTCCCTCCCAAAACAATAAGGAAGAGTGGCGCGATTGTGCGCGCTGAGCAAGATTTTTATGCAGTAAAATCTCACTTAATCGCCGCGCAACATGCTACAAAAAGAGTATTGAAATGCGCGGGAGAGCATTATGGCAATTCCTTTTGTCACTGAATTTGAATTTGAATATGGCCGTTGCGATAGGCTCAGCCCGCTCATTCGCCGTGTGATTTGTAACAATCCCGGCCCCTTCACCTTTACCGGAACGGGCACTTATATTATCGGCACGGGCAATGTGGCCGTCATAGACCCCGGTCCGCTCGATGACGCGCATCTCGACGGGATTTTGGCCGCGTTAGAGCCGGACGAAAACGTCAGCCATATTATCATCACCCATACGCATTTAGACCATTCGCCGCTAGCCATGCCGCTCAAAGCCCGCACCGGCGCGAAAATCTATTCGCACGCCCCCGGGGAGACCGAGACATTTGACGGGCCGCGCCTTGAGGAAGGCACTGATGAAAGTTTCGCGCCCGACCATATTGTGGCGCATGGCGATATGATTGAGGGCGATGATTGGACACTGGAATGTGTCTTCACACCGGGTCATATGTCCGGCCATATGTGCTTCGCCCTTATGCAAGAAAAAGCCCTGTTCTCGGGTGACCATGTTATGGGCTGGTCAACCACCGTCATTGCGCCGCCCGATGGCGACATGACCGACTATATGGCCTCTCTCAATGTGTTGCTGACGCGTGATGATAAGGTTTATTGGCCGACGCATGGTACATGTATTGAAGACCCGCAAGATTTCGTGCGCGCCTATATTGCCCATCGCCGCACCCGCGAGGCGCAAGTTGTTGAACGGCTCAAAGCCGGCGATAGCGATATTCGGGCAATGGTCGAGGTGATGTATGCCGATGTGGACAAACGCCTGCATCCTGCCGCGGCCTTGTCGGTGCTGGCACATATGCAAGACCTAACGAAACGCGGGCTGGTATCTTGCGACAGCCAGCCCGGTCTCGACAGTTCTTATCGCCTTAACTAGTCAGCAAGCTCTTCCAAAAACGCAATAATGCGCTTTGAGTTAACGCGAAAATCCGTGCGGCCCTGACGCGACGCCGAGCGCATATCAACCCGCGTCTTATCGCCATCGGCACTGAGCCGAATGACCACATCATCTTTGAAGCCGAAAAGCGCTGTCGATTCTGTCGCCTCAACCGTGCCCTTGGCGCGGTTTGCGGCGACCAGCTTCCAACCACGGTCATCGACAATCTCAAGCACTCTGTCGAAATGCGTATCAGGGGCACCATCAAGCGCCAGCGGCTTCATATCGCCATACATTTTGCGATGATAAGCAAGCCGGTCGGCAGACAGGTCCAAACTATTATCAAAAGGTTTTCTGACCGTCGGCACCACCTCAAATTGCGGTGGGTTTTGCGTGTCGGTCATAATATCATTGATAATCGGCACATCAGCCACGGCGCGCGCGCCCATGAAAACCGGTACAAAAATACCCGCCGAAACGACGAGCGCGATAAGTGCCCGCATCATGTTAAGCGAGCTGAATTGACCGAAAACCAGACCCGCCAGAACCATCACCAAGGCGATGAAAGCAATGAGTGTGGCAACCAAAAGCACCAATAAAGGTATCGTATAAGCTGTCATGGCGGCCCTGAATATGGCGATCGCCACGACAAAAATGCTTGCCGCGACCAGCGATAAAATGTAACTCCATTTGACCAAGGCGGCCGCGGTAATACCAAACATTATTCAGCAGCTCCTTTTGCATCCGGTAATTGGTAATCAGAAAATTGCTCGCGCAATGTCAGCTTCTGAATTTTGCCGGTGGCCGTATGCGGAATTTCATCAACGAAAGTCACATCATCAGGCATCCACCATTTGGCAATCTTGCCTTCCAAATAAGCCAGCACATCTTCTTTGCTCAGCTCTGCGCCTTCATCTTTAATAATGATAAGCAGCGGGCGCTCGTCCCATTTTGGATGCGGCAGACCGATAACGGCGGCCTCAGTAACACCGTCGCAACCAACCGCCACATTTTCAATTTCAATTGACGAAATCCACTCACCGCCCGATTTGATAACGTCTTTCGAGCGGTCGGTAATTTGCATAAAGCCCAGCGCATCAATCGTCGCCACATCGCCGGTATCGAAGAAGCCGTCAGCGTCCAAAATTTGACCGCCATCGCCCTTAATATATTCCCCGACAATAAACGGGCCTTTCACCATCAGGTGACCAAAAGCCTTGCCATCGCGCGGCAATTCATTGCCCTCATCATCGGTGATTTTCATTTCCACACCAAATGGTGCACGGCCTTGCTTGACCTTAATATCCATTTGTTGGTCGAAATTCATATTTTCCATGCCCGCCTTAAAGCTGGCAATCGTGCCAAGCGGCGACAATTCCGTCATACCCCAAGCGTGCTTCACCGACACTTCATAATCACGCTCAAATTTCTCAAGCATGACACGCGGCACAGCCGACCCGCCAATGGTCACGTCTTTCAGCATGGGCAGTTTCAGATTATTGCCTTCAAGATGTTGCAGCAGCATCAGCCAAACCGTCGGCACGGCCGCTGTGAACGTTACTTCCTCGTCCGTCAAAAGCTGGTAAATGCTCTCGCCATCCATATTCGGGCCCGGATTGACAATTTTGGAACCGGCAGCCGGTGCGCTGAGCGCCAGTCCCCATGCATTGGCATGGAACATCGGTACGACCGGCATAATGCTATCAGTGCTTTTCAGACCCATAACATCGGCGCTATTGCCGACCAATGTGTGCAGCACATTTGAGCGATGCGTATAGCAAACGCCCTTCGGATTGCCGGTTGTGCCGGAGGTGTAACAAATGCCGCAAGGTGCGCGCTCATCAACCTCAACCCAGTTAAAGTCGCCGTTTTGGCCGTCGATTAAATCTTCATAGCAATGAACATTTTTCAGGCTGGTATCCGGCATATGCGCGGCATCAGTCATGATAATGATGCCTTTAACATTCGGAATTTCCGCTTCAATCGCCTCCAGAACCGGCACAAAGGTCAAATCGGTGAAAATTATTTTATCTTCAGCGTGATTGATGATGTAGACAAGCTGCTCTGCGAACAGGCGCGGGTTCAGCGTATGATACACACCACCAATACCGGTAATGCCATACCAAGCCTCAATATGGCGGTGGGTATTCCACGCCAAAGTAGCGATAACATCTTGCTCACCCATGCCGAGGCTTTGTAGCGCTTGGCTTAACTTGCGGGCGCGCAAATGCAGCTCCGCATAAGTTTCGCGATGAATATTGCCTTCAACCAGGCGGGAAACGATTTCGCGCTCACTGTGATTGACCATTGCATGGTCAAGAACTCTATTCATCAACAGTGGCACATCTTGCATTTGACCGAACATTTATTCCTCCCTATCGTTCTTGAAGAACATCTTTTTTACTGGCGACAATTTGCCCAAACCGCCAGCACTTGTCCATAGGGGAAACAATAATGGCACTGCATAAATTACCGGCTCACGAACTGGCAAAAAACATCGCAAATGGCGCCGTTTCGTCCAAAGAAGCCACCCAGCATTTCATTGACCGCATCACGCAGCACAATCCGGCCATTAACGCCATTATCGACACGCGGTTTGACGATGCGCTGAAAGACGCTGAAGCCGCCGATGCGGCGCGCGCCAAAGGCGATATAAAAGGCGCGCTGCACGGCCTGCCGATGACCATTAAAGACCTATTCGAGGTTGAGGGCATGACCTGCGATGCCGGTTTTCCGGAATTTAAAGGCCATGTCTCAAAGCAGGATAGTGTGGTTGCGGCGCGGTTGAAAGCGGCGGGCGCGATTATTATCGGCAAAAGCAATGCACCGCTCGCCGGTGGTGACATTCAGACCTATAACGCCGTTCACGGCACGACCAATAATCCGCATCATCTCGAGCATACACCTGGCGGCTCGTCCGGCGGGTCAGCGGCAGCGCTGGCCGCCGCTATGA
>JAKMDW010000001.1 GCA_022426245.1 Alphaproteobacteria bacterium
CATTCGCGAAAACCAAAACCGCCATGCCTATATGGAAAGCCTGGCGACGAGCGGCGATAAAGGCAAGCGCATGGCCGATATGTTGACGCGCCAACATGGCGGCGAAGCCTTTGGCGCAAAATTGGTCAGCGAGATAACGCCCGAATTTGTGCGCGATGAAGTCGCCTGCGGGCGCGCCATTATTCCGGCCAATATCAATCACCCCGAAACCGAGCCGATGATTATCGGCCGCAATTTTCTGGTCAAAGTAAACGGCAATATCGGCAATAGCGCGGTCACCTCATCGATTGGTGAAGAGGTTGATAAAATGTCATGGGGTATTCGCTGGGGCGCCGATACGATTATGGATCTCTCCACCGGCAAGCATATTCACGAGACGCGCGAATGGATTTTACGCAATGCGCCGGTGCCCATCGGCACAGTGCCGATTTATCAAGCGTTGGAAAAAGTCGATGGCAAAGCCGAGGAACTGACTTGGGAAATGTTTCGCGACACGCTGATTGAACAGGCCGAACAAGGCGTTGATTATTTCACCATTCACGCCGGTGTGCTGCTGGAATACGTGCCGCTAACGGCGGAGCGCATGACCGGCATTGTCTCGCGCGGCGGCTCGATTATGGCGAAATGGTGCTTGGCGCATCACCAAGAGAGCTTTCTCTATGCCAATTTCGAAGAGATTTGCGAGATTATGAAAGCCTATGATGTCTCGTTTTCTTTGGGCGATGGCCTGCGCCCCGGCTCGATTTATGATGCCAATGATGCGGCGCAATTGGGCGAGTTGAAAACGCTTGGGGAACTCACGCAAATCGCTTGGCAGCACGATGTGCAAGTAATGATTGAAGGGCCCGGCCATGTGCCGATGCAGCTTATTAAAGAGAATATGGACAAGCAGCTCGACTGGTGCGACGAAGCACCGTTTTACACTTTGGGGCCGCTGACCACCGATATTGCGCCCGGCTATGACCATATCACCTCGGCCATTGGCGCGGCGCAAATCGGTTGGTATGGCACCGCCATGCTGTGTTATGTGACGCCGAAAGAGCATCTGGGCCTGCCCAATAAGGACGATGTGAAAACCGGCATCATCACTTATAAGCTGGCGGCCCATGCCGCCGACCTCGCCAAAGGCCATCCGGGCGCGCAAATTCGTGACAATGCGCTGTCTAAAGCGCGCTTTGAGTTTCGTTGGGACGACCAGTTCAACCTATCGCTCGACCCTGATACAGCACGCATGTATCACGATGAAACCCTGCCCAAGCAATCAATGAAAGTGGCGCATTTCTGCTCCATGTGCGGGCCGCATTTCTGCTCGATGAAAATCACCCAAGATGTGCGCGACTATGCCGCCAAGCTGAATATGAAACCCGAGGACGCGCTGGCCGATATGAAACAAGCCGGCATGGATAAAAAATCCACCGAGTTTCGGGTCGGCGGGGCAGAGGTTTATAAAAAGATCTAAGCCTTATGGCGACTAGCAGGCGTTTGCGCCAGCAGCACATTCATAGACTTTTACGTAGTCAACCAGCATTTGATGTCCATCAACACCAAAGGCCGTATCGTCAACTGTTCCGCCGGTGTAACCGCCACCCAGTGCCAAATTCAGAATAAGGTGAAAATCTTGGTCAAACGGCGCATGGTCGGAAGTCCCCACCGCATGAGGGCCATTGCGCCATGACGCCTTATTAACTTGATAATAGTTCTCACCGTTCAAATACCAGCGAATATTATTTTGATCCCAATCAACGCGATAAACATTCCAATCCGTCGGCGTCGCAGCCGTAGATCGCGTCTGATAAATATTATTGTAAACAGCCGAATTCGGATTATTGTAATGGATGGCTCCGCCAATCTGGCCATTGCCGTCAGCATTTTCCATTATATCTATTTCGCCGGAAAACGGCCAAGTGCCATAAACTTGATCAGTAGGTAACATCCAAAAAGCGGGCCACACACCGTCACCCGATGGCAGCTTAATGCGCGCCTCAAAGCGACCATATTTGAAATCTTGCTTGTTTCGAGTTTGAATTCGTCCGGATGTATAATTTCTTGAGGCACTCTGACCATTTACATTTGTTGCAGTGTAATTTTCAACCAAAGCGGTTAGCACAAGATTACCGTCTATCACAGAGACGTTTTCAGGGCGTGACGTATAGCATTGCGCCTCATTATTTCCTCCGCCCCAGCAGGCGCCTAAATCATTTACATCCTCACGATTATAGCTGTCACGAGCAGTCCAATTATCAGTGTTTAATTCATTCCCGTCAAAAGCGTCTTGCCAAACCAATTGCCAACCATCCGCTCCAATCGGATTATTATTCACCAGCGTATCTGACGATGAATCGCTACCACCACCGCCACCGCCACCGGCAAGCGCGGCGACTAGCGCCACAGAACCAGCTATCTTCCAGAAACGGCCGCCGCTCTGGCTTTTCCTTAAGTCTCCGGGAATCGGGGCGCCGCGGTCGGCGCCGAGACGGCCATGATGCCAATTTTCATGATGGTTACGCAAATGCGAATAAGTAAACGTCAGGCCAACAAATTCATCATCGCGCCTACCGAAATTATCAAGCCTTTGGCCAGCCTCAAAAGTGAGCCCAAACGGTAAATGAGCTTTCATAGAATGCGCTCCGCCACTGTGCCAACGGCCTCGGCTTAGCTTGGACTCGTGAGCTTGGCGGTGATAAGTGAGTTTCGGCGAATAGGGAATTGCCGGGAAAGGTACACTGATATCAATACTTTGAAAGTCGTCCGATACGTCAAGCGATTGCAATTGCAGTCCGGTCCATAGCGCAACAGGATCGCTGCTGTAGAGGTGACCTTGCCGGTCCAGTGCAGCTGAGGGTAAAATTATTCCACATATAAGCAGGCCGCATAGCACTAAAAGCCTAGGCAAAAAAGTTTCCTGTTGGCTCACGCACCTACTTAAGATTTGCACAACCGCTCCTGTTAATAGAGTTTACCAGAAATAAATATAAATCGCTACCAGCACCAAGGTCAGACCAATCGCAGACTGATTAAAACCACGTGTGGTGACGAAATTCATGCCACCCAAATCGATTGCCCTCGCCGTATCTGCTTTAGCCATATTGGAGGCGACATAACCAACCACCAAGCAGGCCAAGAAGACAATCCATATGCGAATGACAAAAGCCAAATCAGGCACGGTGAATTTCAACGCAATATTCGCCAGAACCGAGACAATTAACATGGCAAACGCACCTCGCGCATTGCAACCCTTCCAGAACATGCCTAGCAAAAATACCGAGACAATGCCTGGCGCAATAAAGCCAGTGTATTCTTGAATGGCTTGGAAGGCGCTTTCCATGCCACCGAGAAATGGTCGCGCCAAAATTACCGCAATTACAATAGCTACGGCCGAGGTCAAGCGACCCACACTAACATAATGGGACTCAGAGCGGTCCGGCGCAATCATATCGCGGTAAATATCCATGGTGAAAATCGTTGAGATAGAATTCATCATTGAAGCCAATGATGACACGATCGCGGCAATCAATGCGGCAAAAACTAGACCACGCAAGCCCTCTGGAACCAGCCCCATCAAA
Source organism: Alphaproteobacteria bacterium (assembly GCA_022426245.1). Lineage (GTDB taxonomy): Bacteria > Pseudomonadota > Alphaproteobacteria > RS24 > RS24 > UBA8337. The sequence continues at coordinate 3,564 of JAKMDW010000001.1, forward strand.
ATACCATAGGTTGAGTCAGGACTGGCCGCGATACGAGCCATGTCCAATTGCCCCTCTCGCGCCAGGTAAAGGGCGGCAATGCCTGGTATCACCACAATGACCGGTATGAGTAATTTAAGTGCGGCAGCGAATACCAAGCCTTTTTGTGCTTCGGCGAGGCTCTCTGCCCCCAAAGCACGCTGAATGATATATTGGTTGAAACCCCAATAGGAAAAATGCAGAACCCACAAGCCGCCAAGCAAAGTCCAAATGCCAGGCAAATTATTATAACTTGGGTTATCAGGCGCCAAAATCATTTGGAAATGGCCGGGTATTTCGCCCATTAGAGTCCCTAATCCGGCAAAAACACCTGCGCCGTCACCGACCATAGACAACACAATACCGGTAATGGCAAAACCACCAGCGATGAGCACGACGACTTGAATGATATCGGTCAGAGCCACTGCTTTCAAACCGCCATAGAGCGAGTAGATAACAGCAAAAGCGGCAAGGCCCATCATCGCGGCAATAACATTCCACCCCGTCAGTGCTGTCAGGGCAAGGCCGCCCAGCCACAATACGGCAGTCAAATTGACCGCGGTATAAAGCACAACCCAAAAAACTGCCATGATGGATTTAATATTTCTTCCGAAGCGCAATTCCAGAAACTGCGGCATTGTATAAATTTTCTTTTCAAGAAAAATCGGTAGAAAATATTTAGCAACAATAATAAGTACAATAGCCGCCTGCCATTCATAGGCAGCAATAGCGAGCCCAACAACAAAGCCCTGGCCAGATTGACCAATAATTTGTTCAGCCGAAATATTCGCCGCGATAAGAGACGCTCCAATAGCCCACCAAGGCAAAGATTTGCCAGCTAAAAAATAATCTTCACTCGAAATATCCGAGGCGCTTTTTCGCGTTGAAACATAAAGTGCCACGCCAAGCAAGATGACTGCGTATAGCCCTATTATAGTTAAATCTAGTGATGAAAGCACTTGAGTCTCCTCCCCCTAATCTGTCACATTTGGAGAGTAATGTGACAACGTTGTCATTGTAAAAAGAATGGCGCAAAGCATGCCGCATTTCAAGCGGCTATTTGCGTGAATAGTTGAGGCCAAAGCCGAGATCGAAGCGCACAGGAGCAGGTTGTTTTGCCATACCCCCATTGCGCGGCCAAGCGAATGGCAAACGTCCGGTAAAATCAAAATTCGACTGGCGATTATCCCCACCAACTAAGAGGTCCGCCACGCCCGCTCCCTCACTTCCAGGCAACCACGCCACAACAAATGCATCAGACAAGTCGATCAGCTGATCTATACCTGACGGACGGCCAGTCAAAAATACCGCCACCGTTTTAACCCCTTTAGCCTTCATTTGCTCAAAAAAGGCAATATCTGTGGGGCTTAGCTTGTCATAATCAGTGCTCACCTTATCACCCTCGAATTCGGCATAGGGTGTTTCACCAAAGACGTAGATGGCAGTATCACCAGCCATTAATTCCTCTGCATCTTTAACTAGGATTGTGCCGGTCTTCGCCAGCGAATCGCGAAGGCCAGCTCCAATAGTCGTGAAGCCTTTATATTTCCTTGCTGCAACATCGCGGCCTTGCCAATCCATTGTCCAACCGCCTGCTTGCATGCGCACATTATCAGCACCCGCTCCAGCGATGAGGACGCGCGATGCGCGCACCGGTAAGGCACCGTTATTTTTCAAAAGCACGAGTGATTTGCGCACCGCCTTTCGAGCAACTTTGCGGTGCGCCGCAAATCCAATTAGCGCATTTCGACCGGCAAGAAAACGTTCGCTTGGCGCTTTCCCTTTCATAAGTCCAGCGCGAAATTTCACACGCAAAATGCGGCGCACCGCGTCGTCAAGACGGGGACGGGAGATGTCTCCGCGCTTGACTTGCGAAACAGTATTATTTAGGAATTTTTTCCAATCATAGGGAACCATAATCATATCGACGCCGGCATTGATTGCTTCAGCACAGCTGGATGGCGAACAACCGGGCACCTGCTCATGGCCATTCCAGTCACCGACCACAAAACCATCAAATCCCATCCTGCCTTTAAGAATATCAGTCAGCAAATATTTATGGTGGTGCATTTTTTTGCCGTTCCAACTGCTAAAACTCGCCATAACTGTTTGGACGCCCACCCCTAAAGCGTCGATATATGGCCGCCCATGAAGGTCGGCCAGTAGCTTCTCGTCGACCGGCACATCTCCTTGATCAATTTTTTTGTTGCGCCCCGACCCGTAGACAGGACCACCGTCCCCAACAAAATGTTTTGCTGTTGCTATCACTTTTTCTTCAGTTAGAAAATTGTCCAATGCCGGATGCCCCTGAAGGCCGAGCAAAATTTCTTTTGACAAATTGGCGACGATCTCGGGATCTGAGGAATACCCCTCATAAGTGCGGCCCCAACGAACATCTTGCACAATCGCTAAAGTCGGCGCAAAAACCCAGTCAATCCCTGTAACTACAACCTCGCGCGCCGTGGCTGTACCAATATCTCGCATTAAAGCAGGGTCGTTTGCAGCTCCAAGGCCTATATTGTGAGGAAAAATTGTGGCACCGGCCAGATTATTGTGACCATGAACAGCATCCGTGCCCCAAATAATCGGAATCCGAGATTTAGACTTCACGCTTTCATTATAATAGAGGTCAGCCATCGCCAGCCAGTCGATCGGACGCGAGCCAGGCTCTTCGGTAGGCCAAGAACCGCCGCCATTCAGCAGGCCCCCAATGTTATTGCGTTTGGCGTCTTTCGGCGAGATTGCCTTAATCTCCGCCATAATCAGCTGACCTAC
>JAKMDW010000028.1 GCA_022426245.1 Alphaproteobacteria bacterium
GGCGGCGGCGGTGATTATCGCCATGAGGCGATTTTGACCGAAGAGCAAACGCGCCAGGGCATTGGCGGTTGGGGCCAGTCGGTTCATTCGCTTATCTGCTCGCATTATTTTCTGGCCTATGGCACGCAAGAGCAGAAGAAAAAATATCTGCCGAAAATGGCCAGTGGCGAGATGGTTTGCGCCATTGCCATGACCGAGCCGGGCACCGGTTCGGATTTGCAATCGGTGAAAACAACCGCGCTGAAAGACGGTAATCAATATGTCGTCAATGGCTCCAAAACATTCATCACCAATGGCCAGCATTGCGATGTTGTATTGGTGGTTGCCAAAACCGATCCTGAACAGGGCGCGAAGGGTATTTCGCTGGTGATTGTGGAGGCCGAAAGCGACGGCTTTGCGCGCGGGCGCAATCTCGACAAAATGGGGCAACATGCAGCAGATACGTCGGAGTTGTTTTTTGACGCGGTTAAAGTGCCGGCCGAAAATGTGCTGGGTGGCGCAGAAGGCCAAGGCTTTTATCAGCTCATGAAGCAATTGCCGGCCGAGCGTTTGGTGATTGCCAATGGCGCCGTGGCGGCAATGGAGCGTGCCATTGAGCTGACCGTCGATTATACGCGTGAGCGCAAAACTTTCGGCAATGCGATTTTTGATTATCAAAACACGCAGTTCAAATTGGCCGAATGCAAAGCCGACTGGATGGCGGCGCGTGCCATGGTTGACCAGCTGACGCAGCAATTAATGGACGGCACGCTGGATGCCAATACGGCGGCCGCTGCCAAGTTTTGGACCACCGAGCGGGAGAATGAGGTGATTGATACCTGCCTGCAATTATTTGGCGGCTGGGGCTATATGGATGAATATCCGATCAGCCGCATGTATACGGATAGCCGCGTGCAGCGCATTTATGGCGGCTCGAATGAGATTATGCGCATGCTGGTGGCGCGGGCGCTTTAAGCGCCGTTTTAAGATTGCCTAAAGCATCTGACATATTTTCAAAACACGGTCGGTTTTTCGCTGGCGGTGCTTTTTCTTTTGGCTAAGCTGACTAATCTTGCCCAACCCGGCCTAAATTTTGCGTGAGATTGGCCAAATTAAGGCGTCCATTGGAGGTATTATTTATGACCCGCAGGTTCTTCATTCCGGTTTTTATAGGCTTGGCTGCATCCTTAGCCCTGCTGATTGACGCGATCTTGGTTCCGGCACTGGCGCAACAGGCACAAGACAGCACGCAGGAAAGCGGTGCGCCGGGTTTTTGGTCTCTGGTTTTTTCCAAAGGCGGGGTGGTGACTTGGGTGATTGCGCTTTTATCGGCTGTCGGCGTGCCGATTGCCGCCATCAAGCTTTATGAATTTTACCGGATGGATATTTTTCGCCCGCAAGGGTTTGAGGATGCGCTATCGGATATGCGCCGCGGCAATATTAAAGGCCTCGCGGCGCGGCTCGACGCGCTGGTGCATCCGGCTGCGCCGCTGATTGCTTTTGCGCTCAGTCAAAGCAGCGGGGACAAATTATCGGGCGCCGTGCTGCGCGAAGAATTGACCCGCCGCGCGCAGTTTTTGGTGCGCCATTTATCGCGCCAGATTTGGGTGCTTGAATTGATCGCGGCCTCGGCCCCACTTTTCGGCCTATTGGGAACGGTGCTGGGCATGATTGTCGCGTTTCAAGGTGTCGGCCAGGGCGTTGGCGGGGCGGATACGGCGTTGCTGGCATCGGGTATTTGGGAGGCGCTTTTAACCACCGCTTTCGGTCTGGGGGTCGCTTTGCCGTTTTCCATATTGGCGGCGATATTCAATAATGCCGTCGATGGCGTGCGCGATATGGTTGAAGATGCACTGACTGAAATTCTGGTGCGCGCCGACTCGAAGGCGCAAGGTTAGAGGGCGGGTTCATGCAACTTGCTCGCCGCCAGCGCCGCGCAGGGTTTATGGGCCTGACCCCGCTCATTGATATGATATTTCTGTTGCTGCTGTTTTTTCTGCTCGGCTCGGATTTTGTTACCTATGGGCAAAGCCGACTTGCACCGCCGCGTGGCACCGGGGGCGAAACCAGCGCCGCGCCGCCTGTCGTTATCACGCTTGGCGTAGACGGGGCTTTAAGCTGGAACGGTCAGAGTGTTGATGCGGCTTTTGTGCGCCGTGAAACGGCCAAGCTCACGGCGACAAATGCTGAGCAAATGATGGTGCTGATGCCCGCTGGTGCGGCCAATGTTCAGCAGGTCACAGATGTTATGGACGCGCTACAAGGTGCGGGCGCGCAATCCATCACGCTTGAGCGCGATGTGTTTGACATTGACCTGGCTGATTTTTGAGCGGATTTTGGACATGCAGTTAAAAAACCCACGCCGCGAAATTAAATCGATTGACCTCTTGCCGCTGATTAATGTCGTATTTTTATTGATATTATTTGTGCTGATCGCCGGTCGCCCGTCAACCAATCAACCCGCCGGTTTGGAAGTGGCGCGCAGCACAATCGCGTCGGCCCATGAAGGCGCGGCCTTGAGTGTTTGGCTCAAGCAAGATGACGGTTTTTATCTGTCCGATATAAAACCGGTGACGCTTGGCGAATTGGCGGATTTGGTGGTTGAAAAAGGCATTGCCGCGCAAGGCCTCCCCCTCGAATTGATTGCCGATAGGCGCGCTACGGCCAAGCAATTGCTGGCTTTCCGCCGCGCTATGGCGCGTGCCGGGGTGGGTGAAATAAGGCTTAAAACCGAACTGACAGGCGGAGCCGTTCAATGAGTGAAACTGCCATAAACCCCCAAAAAAGCGGCTGGTTTGGCCGTATGCGGGCGCGTTTGGTGGCGGTGCCGCCGCGCGTTTGGTGGTCGCTATTGCTGGCCTCTATCGTGGTGCATGTGGTGGCGGTCGGTGTGGTGTTGGTATTGCTGTTTGGCGGCGCGCGCGGGGGCGGGGCTGAGGCCGACAGTATTGTCATTTCAGCCGGTGATGCGGGGCCTGAAGAGCTGGACCTTGAATTGCCGCAAGATAATCCGGTTGAGCTGCCGCGTCTTGCCGAGGCCGAACTTGATTTGTCTGAGCTTTTGGAAGTGCCGTTGGAGGCTGATTTTAATGATTTGATGATGGATAATGCGCAAATGGCGGCGATTGCACCGGCCATGCCCTTGCCCAGCGCGGCGGTGACACAGCGCGCGCTGCCCGGCGGTGGGTTGATTTCCGGCGTGCCGCAAAGCTTTGCCGATTATATTGAGCATTTGCAAAAGACCGGTATTGATGTGGTGTTTGCCATTGACGCGACAGGTTCAATGGTCTGGGTGCATCGCACAGTGCGCCAACGCATGGTGCAGCTTTCTGAATATGTGCGCGGCCTCGTGCCGCTGGCGCGGTTCGGCATCATCGCCTATCGCGATTATAATGACCCTGATTTTGTCACGCTCATCTCGCAGCCCAGTTTCGACATTCAAAAAGCCCGCAGTTTTATGAGCGGTATTGATGCGCTGGGCGGCGGCGACCATCCCGAAGCGGTGACGCAAGCCTTGCGCGATGTTGAGGGCGCGGTCGGCTGGCGGAGCGGGGCGCAGCGCGTGGTGATTATTATCGGGGATGCACCGCCGCATTCACGGGAGTTAAATGAAGCGGCAGAGATTGCCGAGCGGTTCAAATCGCGCGGCGGACGCTTGTCCTTGCTCGATAGTCGCGTTGAGGCCAATCGCGCACTTTTAGGGCGCGGTGACCCGACAGGCTCGGGCGTTGATTTGGTCAAGAAGGGCGTGATGCCGGTGTTTCGTCGGCTTGCCCGATTGGGCGGCGGCACGGCGGCGACACTGGCGGCTGAACGCCAATTAATGAAAACCCTCGCGCTGTTGATTTTTGACGACCGGTTTCACGATGAGTTGGCACCGTTTCTGGCCAATTTGGAATAGATATGATGCGCCGCTTTTTCACCCCGCTGTTTCTTGGGCTCATTATGGCTCTGTTTATCGCCCCGCAAGCGGCGACGGCCTGTGGTGCGCCGCCTGCCTTGCTCACCGCCACCCCACAAAAAATTCTGGCGGCTCTTGAAGAAGACGCCGCGCCCTATTTGGCGGCGATGGACACTTATTCAGTGGCGATGGAGGCGTGTTATGACGGCCCGCTTGGGCCCTTGGAGCTTGTGCCATTTGTGAAAGAGGCGGAGCGCCTGAGCCAGAACATGGCAAGCCTACGCCGCATGGCTGAAGACCGCGTGCGTGGTAATGAGCTTGACTATGAGGGTTTGCTCTCATCTGCGCTATGGGCCGATATTGAGGCCATGCGTGTGGCGGCCTCTTATGCAACGGCGTGGAGTTCTCTGGCCGTGGCGGTGCGGCATGTCTCGGCTGAGGATAAAAAACAAGCTCTGGTCGAGGCGACCAAGCGTATGCAGCAACTGACCTTTGAGTTCAAACATCCGGTATTGGTGCAACGCGCCATGTATGGTCTTGCCAGCACGCATATTGAAGGGGGGCGTCTGGCCGCGGCGCAAGACACGCTGACCCGCTTGCGGCAATCCCTGGCGCGCGCCGGTGCGCCGGAATTTAAGCAATCGGTCGAGGCTTTTTATGCGCGCATCACCGCGCCTGATTATCAGCCGCCGACCCCGCTTTTCTCTGCCGCCCAAGATATCGATGCGCCGGACGATGCGCGTGCCAATCCGTTATCCGGACGCCCCGCCAATGATGCGGTGCGATTGGCGCGGCTGGCAGTTGGCGAGGGGCGACCGGCAGATGAGATTGTCGCCCTATTGGAACCGGCTTTGCGCGGCACGCCGGAAAGCGCGCGCGCCGCCTTGGCGCTGATTGGGCGCGATCAGCTTTTGGTGCAGGCGATGGATTATGCGCCGGGCCCCAGCCTGCGTGTGATGCGCCGCGCTTTTGCCGACGGCCAATATGGCCAATTGGTGAATAGTTGGCCCGATTTGAAACCCTATTATCCGCTTCTGCCCGATGGTTTAAAACGGCAGGTTGATTATCAAATGGGCGTGGCACGGCTGAATTTGGGCGCGCTGATTTTGGCGATTGACCATTTGCGCGCGGCACGCCAAGTGACGCCGACCGGCGCACAAGCTGAGCGGCTTGACAAGCTGATTGTGCTGGCCCAATTAACCGCTGACAAAGCCCCCGACGCGGCGCTGATTGCGCTGGCCAAGACATATCACCGCAAAGAAAAATTCATCGAGATTCAAATGCCGATTGACGCCCCGCCGCCGACACCGGCTGAGGTGTTGGATGATTTGCTTGATTTGCGCGCGCGCATTGTGTTGGCGCGCCAAGCCGCGCAGGGCGCTGATTGGCCGGCTGCTGATGCTTATTTGACCGGCATTGGCCCCGATCAGCCGGCTTATCGCTTATTCCTCGGCATGCGTGTGCGCCTCTTGGCGGAGGCCGTTAAAGGGCGCAAAAAAGCCGGCGAAAACCAACAGAAATTGCGCAGCACGGCGCGCGGCGGTCATATTCTTTATCGCCTATGGCGCAGCAGCCAATGCCCGCCCGGATGCCCGACCGGCAACCGGCTGGCGGTGCATCAAGCGGCTTTTGAGACGGCGTTTCTGGCCGATTTGAACAGCACGGCTTTCGGCTTTAGCTGGGGCGGCTTCGTCGAAGATGGTGGCGATATCCGTCCGTTTATCCCGCAAGCGCTGGATTATGTTATGGCGCGCGGCGATGGCGACAGGCTGTTGGTTTTGCTGGAATCGGTTGATGAAGAATTGGCAGCGGTGACATTGGCGCATTGGAAAAAGCACTTGCGCGGGCTTGTCAAAAAGCCGGATTTGGGCGGCCATTATGGGTTTTTGCGCGGGCTGATTGATTTGCAAGGGCGCCCGCAAGCGGTTTTGTTGGAGACGCTTATCGAGCATGATTTGGCGCGCGATAAAGCCGCGGCGGCGCTCGAACATGCTGAAACATTGGCGGCCAATTTTCCACGCCGTCCCGGCGCATGGTTTTGGCGGGCTGCCGCTTTGCAGGCCAATCAGCGCGGCCTTGAAGCAGCGCGCGCGCTATCGTCTTTGGCGCAGCGCACACCGGCTGATGATCCGATCGGCATGGGCGCGCGGCTCGGCCTGGCAGCCATATTCATCGACCTTGAGCGCGGCACGCAAGCCTGCGCCATGCGGCAAAAAATATTCTCACGGCCTCAGGCGCAAACCCGCTGGCGCGATGCGGTGACGGCGTTTCCGCTGCTTAAAGATTGGCAGGGCACGGCTGATAAGCATTGCGGTTAAGTGGCGCGGTTAAGTGGCGTGGTTAAGTAGAGCCGTCGGCTTGGCGGGCTTTTCGACGAAAGCACCTAATGCCGGAAATGGCGCATGCCGGTCAACACCATAGCCAGCCCCGCCGCGTCAGCCGCCGCGATAACCTCATCATCTCGAATCGAGCCGCCCGGCTGGATAATTGCTGTCGCCCCCGCTTCGGCGGCGCTCAACAAGCCATCGGCAAACGGGAAGAACGCGTCCGAGGCGACGACTGAGCCTTGCGCCAATGGGGCGTCGGCACCGCAGGCTTCCGCCGCATCAGCACTTTTGCGCGCCGCAATGCGGGAGCTATCAAGACGGCTCATTTGGCCCGCCCCAATGCCGACCGTCGCCTGGTCTTTGACATAAACAATGGCGTTCGATTTCACATGTTTGGCGACACGCCAAGCAAACAGCAAATCCGCCATCTCTTCGGGGCTGGGCTGGCGTTTGGTGACACAGGTCAAATCATCCTGCGTGATATGTCCATTATCGCGGTTCTGAACCAAATAGCCGCCCGCCACATTGCGCACACTAAGACCTGTGCTATGCGGCGCGGGCAAGCCGTCGGTCAGCAAAAGACGCAGATTTTTCTTCGCCGCAATAATGCCGCATGCCGCTTCATCGGCGTCGGGGGCGATGATCACTTCGGTGAAAATTTCGGTAATCGCTTCGGCCGTTTGTGCATCAAGTGGTTTGTTCATGGCGATAATACCGCCAAAAGCCGAGACCGGGTCGCAGCGTAACGCATTGGTAAAAGCTGCCGCCAGTGTCTCGCCCAAAGCCACACCGCATGGATTGGCGTGTTTGATAATGGCGCAGGCCGGCGTTGCATTGGCAGCGAATTCGCTGACCAATTCAAACGCTGCATCTGTGTCATTAATATTATTATAAGATAATGCCTTGCCCTGAATTTGCCGGGCTGTGGCAACCCCGTTTCGCGGTGCATCACCGGCGTAAAAACCGGCCTGTTGGTGCGGGTTCTCGCCATAGCGCAAAGACTGGTTGAGTTTACCGCCGAAAGCGCGATAGGGCGGCATGTCAATATCAAGCGCACCGGCCATCCAATTTGAAATTGCCGCATCATAAGCAGCCGTGCGGGCATAGGCTTTTTGCGCCAGGCGTTGGCGCAGCGCGCGGTCTGTGCCACCGGCAGACAGCGCTTCCAAAACCGCGTCATAATCATCGCCATCAACCAAGACTGCGACATCTTCGTGATTTTTTGCCGCGGCGCGTATCATGGCCGGACCGCCAATATCGATGTTTTCGACGCAATCGGCATAATCCCCGCCGCGCGCAACCGTCGCTTCAAACGGGTAAAGATTAACCACCAATAAATCGATCGGCACAATGCCATGCGCATCCATCGCGGCTTGATGCGCGTCATTGCCGCGTATCGCCAACAGCCCGCCATGCACCATCGGGTGCAAAGTTTTCACCCGGCCATCCATCATTTCGGGAAACGCGGTCAGTTCCGCGACGTCTTTTACCGCCAGCCCCTGCTCGGCCAGCAGGCTGGCTGTGCCGCCGGTTGAGACCAACTCAACGCCATGAGCGGCAAGCTTGCGGGCGAAATCGACAATGCCGTCCTTATCCGAGACTGAGATAAGGGCGCGGGTTACGGGTTTTAAATCAGACATTTGGCTTTCCTTTTCATGTCGTATTCTTAATCGCATTTGGCTCGAAGCATTGGTCGTTTATGCGCATCGCATCATCTTCGACAGCGCCTAACGCCGTGCCCGTCGCGTCGCCTGGCGACCGGCATAACGCAAGGCCCAGCGCATCAGCGTGTCGCCATGCACCAAACGCCCCTGCACGGTAATTTGTTGGCAGCGTTGTGGCACACCGCTATGGCCCATATAGACGCTATCTTCAATGCGCAAATCGCCCGTCGCCTCGCTGGCCAAGCGAAACTGCCAGCCATGCCCGGCAGGGGTCAGCAGCAATATCGCGTCACCGCCGCTTTGCAGGCTGGCCTTGACCTTCGGGTGGAGGTGAAACCGCAAATGAAACGCTGCGCCCTCGCGCGCCGTATGGTTCATATCGGCCAGCAGTAAATCCTCACCGCGAATATCCTCGCCCGCCGCATCAATAAAGAAGCGGCGATTATGGCGCACGCCATGGGTTTCCAGAAAAATCGCATGGCTGGCCTCCAGCCAAATGCCACTTTTATCTTCAACCCGGCGATTGGTGATATGCCAGTCATCGCCCTTGACGCGGGGGCCCAAGCGGCGCGCGCCGATACCGGTGCGTAAAAACGGGTCGGCAACATCCGAGTCAAAAGCCAGGGTCGAATGCGCGGCCAAACCACGCGCCGCCAGTTGCCAATCGGCACCATGCACTAAATTCGGCCCACAATTAACAATTAGCCGGTCGCCGCCATGGCTCATTTCAAACGCTAATGGCGCCGCATGGGCGGCTACGGAATGCGCGCCGCGCGGCGGGTCACCGACATCAATCAGCACACAACTATCGCCCGCCTCCAGCCGCTGATAGCCGCTTTTCTGGGCGAAACTAATGGGTTTGCCGGGCTTGGTTTTGCCTTGATGGAGCACCGCATCGAGATTGCCGATATGGCTTTCAAGCCCACCTTGAAAAACGCCCAAATGCCCGTCCTTGTGGCGCAGCATGGCGAGGAGCTTTTGCATGCGCATGCGCGCCGTGGCGATGGCGCTCGGCAGTTCGACTTGGCGCGCTTTGAGCACCGCCTCCAGCGCCATTAAATCGGCCAGCAAATTGGCCAGTAGCGCCGGATTGCGCGATGCGTGTCCGCCATCAGGCAGAATTTGGCGACGGATTTCGCGGCTTAATAAATCCATCCCGTGACGCAACATCTGGCCTTGTTGGGGGAGGGCGCAGGCCGCCAAGGTTAACCCAAGCGCGGCGTGTAGCCGATCAATGCCGTCCTCACATTGCGCCGCCAGCTTCTCAAGCCATCGGGTTTGTGCTGAAAAACTGGTATGAATAGCCGCTATGGCTTGGCCGTCAAAACCGCTTTTGACCGCCGACAGGGCTTGGGCCCAGCGCATTAATCGCCGCCCGACCAAAGCCGGACGCATGCTGGCGCGGTGGTGGATATAGGGCGCGCGCGCCCAGTGCAATATCGCCGCGCGCACCGCCTGATGACCGCCGCCATTGGCGATGGCCAGCAAATCGGGCAGCCAGTCAAAACTGTGCAAACTGTCGCGCCATTGTGGGCTGGGGGGCGTGATTTCAAACGCCGATTTCGTGGCGTCGCGCGCCACCCCGCCGGGCAATGAATAATCGCCGGCCAGCCAGCTTTCGCCGCGCAGCGCATGGCCCGGGCGCAGAGCGTTGGGATAATCAAACAGGGTCGGCTCATTGGCGCCGCGCCACAGGCTGCGCCCGAAAGGCGCGCGGTAAAAAGCAATGGTCAGGTTTTGCCGCAGCTTGGCGGCGCCCACAGACAGCGTTTCAAAGCGCGAGGCGAGACGCTGCGCGCGCGCCATTAGCGCACCGCAGCTTCACGCAAAGCGGAAATATTTTCGGCATATTTATCCGGGCCACCCTGAAACGTGGCCGTGCCAGCGACCAGCATGGAAGCACCCGCCGCAATGACCCGCGCCGCGGTTTCGCGATTAACGCCGCCATCGACCTCCAGCTCAATATCGCGACCGCTGGCGTCGATCATGGCGCGCAGGGTTTTGATTTTCTCAAGCTGGCTTTCAATAAAGCTCTGCCCGCCAAATCCGGGATTGACCGACATCACCAGAATAAGGTCGATATCCCCCATCAGGCTGTCGAGCACGCTGACCGGAGTGGCCGGATTGAGCGAAATGCCGACTTTGCAGCCGGCCGCCTTAATGGCTTGTGCCGTGCGATGCGGATGCGGGCCGGCCTCGGGATGAAACGTAATGATTTCGGCACCGGCTTGCGCGAAGGCCTCGATATAGGGGTCAACCGGGGCAATCATCAAATGCACATCAAGCGGTTTGGATGCATGCGGTGCCAAGGCCTTTACGACATCAGGTCCAATGGTGAGGTTCGGCACAAAATGCCCGTCCATCACATCGACATGCACATAATCACAACCGGCGTCGCAAATTGCCGCCACCTCCTCGCCCAAACGGGCAAAGTCGGCAGACAGAATAGAAGGAGAAATTTTGATATCAGCCATTTTGGTTAGCCATTTTTCAACGTTTTGGGTATGCCCCATTCATCCTTTTGTCTAAAGCGTTTTGCTGCCAACGACAAGATAGTGCAGGCCGATGCACGGCCTTATTCAGAGTTTTTTTGTGGCCGCTCAATCGCCTTAACGGGCTTTGCGCAGCACGGCGATAAAAAAGCCGTCCATATTCTCATCCGGCGTGAAGCGCGTCGGGGCATCGGTCTCAAGCTGGATAAAATCGGCACGGCTTTCCAAAAACGCGGCGATCTGAGCCTCGCCCTCATCGCTCTGCACAGAGCAAACGCTATAGGCCAGCACACCGTCCGGCTTCAACCAATCGGCGGCGCGCGCCAATAAGGTGGCTTGCAGCGCCATCAGCTTGGCCATTTGTCCCTGCGAGCGATGGCGCAAGACATCAGGGTGGCGGCGCAGCGTGCCGGTGGCGGTGCAGGGTGCGTCCAATAATATCGCGTCAAATAATGTCGTGGGCTGCCAGTCCAGCGCGTCGGCGCACACCGTCTCGGCCATTTGGGGGGCCAGCTTGGTGCGCGCCAAATTGGCGGCCAGGCGCTTGAGGCGCGGGGCTGAAATATCCAACGCCGTAACGGCGTGGCCGGCCGCCGCCAATTGCAGTGTCTTGCCGCCCGGCGCGGCGCAAATATCCAATATAACAGACGGCGTGGGGAGCGCATCAATCAGCTGCGCGGCGGGTTGACCGGCGGCGGCGTTTTGAACCCAAAAATCGCCCTCGGCAAAACCGGCCAGCTTGGTGATGTCGCCGGCTTCGGCCAGGCGCACATGCGATGGCGGCACTATTTCGCCGCCATTTTTTGCGGCCCAATCCTCGGCGGCCATGGCGGATTTAAAACATAAATCAAGCGTTGGCGTGTCTGCCAAAGCGGCAGCAATAGCGGCGGTTTTCTCGGCCCCGTAAAAACCCTGCCAGTTATCGCGCAGCCAATCGGGCAGGTTTAAAAGCGGCTCAGGGGCGGGCAGCGCGTCGGCCTCTTGCGCGCGCGCAATATTTCTGAGCACGGCGTTAATCAAACCGCGATAGGGCTGCTCACGCCGTCCGGTGGCCGAGACGGTTTCGTGCAAAGCGGCGTGTGACGGCACATTCATATAGATTAATTGTGCTGCACCAATGGCCAATAAAGGCCGCGCCAAAGAACTGCGCGGCGGCATTTTTTTAACATGGCGGCGCAGCAGCGCGTCAATTTCGCCATAATGCCTGAGCGTGGCTTGCACAATGGCGTCGGCCAGATTGCGGTCGCTGTCGCGTAAATCAGCCAGCTTGTCGCGCGCTTCATCAAGCGTTTTGCCACGCTCAATGGCGGCCAGCATGGCGGCGGCGGCACGGCGTGCGCCGGTTTTCCCGCGCCCTTTTCCCGCGCCCTTTTTGTCTTGCGAATTCATGTCGCGGTTACACCACCTTGCCGCGCGCTCGGCAAGCCCCCATATAAAGGGCATGGCAAAAGACGAATCTTCCAATTCACCTTCTGAGCAGCAAAAGAAAGCCGCGCAAGAACAGGCATTGGCCGAAGCCGCTGCGCGGCGTGCGGCGTTAAAGGCCGGCCCGCGCCCAAAAGAAAAGGGCGGACAAGACGGCCCCGAGCCGACCCGCTATGGCGATTGGGAAAAAGCCGGCATTGTCTCTGATTTTTAAGGCTCTGATTTTTGAGTTTCAACCACAGGTTGCTAGAAGCGCATCAGCAATCGCGCTAACTTATTCTTGGCTCTGATTTTATAAATGCAAAGAGGCCGACCTTTGGGTCGGGTCTCGCTGCTGAATAGAATACCCGTCAGGGGAATAAGCAGGACCTCTTTGCATTACGTAAAGTTGGAGCCCGGCCCGACACTGATGTCGGGGTGAGGCCAAGAAAAGTTGAGAGATTTACAAAATGCGCGTTCTGAGTGTGGTTTGTCTTTTGCTGATGCTGCCGAGCGGCAGTCACGCCAAAGAAATGTTAAGCGGCCCGTTTGATTTTGACCTGGTCGAGGTGATTGATGGCGATACGTTTCGCGCAAGGGTAAAAATTTGGCTGGGTCAAACCGTGACGGTGAAAGTGCGCTTAAAAGGCGTTGATACGCCGGAAATGCGCGGCAAATGTGCGGCAGAAAGAAAGTTGGCACAACAGGCCAAAGCCTTTGCCAAAAAATGGCTCAAGGAAAACCAAACCCGGCTTGTGGGCGTGCATTACGGCACTTATGCCGGTCGCGTTTTGGCAACAGCGCAGATGAAAAACGGCGACAGCCTGTCCGCCGCTCTCTTGGCTGAAAACCTCGCCAAGCCCTATCGCGGGCGGCGCGCCCAATGGTGCGCCTGACTTAATCGGCCCTGTTAAGTGCTGTTAAGCCCGGTTTTGTCTGTTATCAATGAGGTCATCGACCACTGCCGGATCGGCCAGTGTCGAGGTATCGCCCAAATTAGAAAAGTCATCCTCGGCAATTTTGCGTAAAATCCGTCGCATGATTTTGCCCGAGCGGGTTTTCGGCAGCCCCGGGGCAAATTGAATGAGATCGGGCGCGGCAATCGGGCCAATCTCCTTTCTGACCCATTTGACCAGCTCGGCTTTCAACGCATCATCGCCCTCAAGACCGGCATTGAGCGTCACATAGCAATAAATGACCTGCCCTTTAATGTCGTGCGGATAGCCGACCACGGCCGCTTCCGCCACTTGGCCATGCGCCACCAGCGCGCTTTCAACCTCCGCCGTGCCGAGGCGGTGACCGGAAATATTCAGCACATCATCAACCCGACCGGTAATCCAATAATAGCCATCCTCATCGCGCCGACAGCCATCGCCGGTGAAATAAGTGCCCGGATATTGCACGAAATAAGTCTCGATAAAGCGCTTATGGTCGCCATAGACCGAGCGCATTTGCCCGGGCCAGCTATCGGCAATACACAGATTGCCCGAGGCTGCGCCGGTCAATTCCTTGCCATCGGCATCGACCAGCATGGGTTTGACGCCGAAAAAAGGCCGCGTTGCAGAACCGGGTTTCAGCGCGGTGGCACCGGGCAAGGGCGTGATGAGAATGCCGCCGGTCTCGGTCTGCCACCAAGTGTCGACAATCGGGCTTTTGCCCTCACCGACCACATTATAATACCACAGCCAAGCTTCGGGGTTGATCGGTTCACCGACCGAGCCGAGCAGGCGCAGGCTAGAGCGCGAGGTGGCCTTTACCGGCCCGTCGCCTTCGCGCATCAGCGCGCGCAAGGCCGTGGGGGCGGTGTAGAAAATCGTGACCTGATGCTTGTCGCAAACCTGCCAGAAGCGCGCATTGTCGGGATAGTTTGGCACGCCCTCAAACATCAGCGTGGTCGCGCCATTGGCCAGCGGCCCATAGACAATATAAGAGTGACCGGTCACCCAACCGACATCGGCGGTGCACCAGTAAACATCGCCGTCTTTATAATCAAACACATATTCATGGGTCATCGAGGCGTAAACCATATAACCGCCGGTTGTGTGCAACACGCCTTTCGGTTTGCCGGTTGAGCCGGAGGTATAAAGAATGAAAAGCGGGTCTTCGGCACTCATTTCTTCGGCCGGACAATCGGCATCGGCTTTGGCTTTTTCTTCGTGATACCAGACATCGCGCCCGTCTTGCATGGCGACGCCGCTTGCGGTGCGCGCGACCACCACAACGGTTGATACATCGGGACATTTTTCCAGCGCTGCATCCGTATTGACTTTCAACGGAATTCTTTTGCCGCCGCGCACGCCCTCATCGCGGTGATGACGCAGGTGCTTTCGCAATCGAGAATGCGACCGGCCAGCGCGTCGGGGGAAAAGCCGCCAAACACGACCGAGTGCACGGCACCAATGCGCGCGCAGGCCAGCATGGCGTATGTGGCTTCGGGTATCATCGGCATGTAAATCGTCACGCGGTCGCCCTTTTTGACGCCACGGGTTTTCAGCACATTGGCGAATTTGCAAACTTCTTCGTGCAATTCGGCATAGGTGATTTTGGCATCATCGGTCGGCTCATCGCCCTCCCAAATAATCGCTACTTGCGCGCCGCGCGTCTCGAGATGGCGGTCAACGCAATTAACGCAAGCATTTAATGTGGCGTCCTCATACCATTTGATGGAGACGTCATCCCTGCCGTAATGGGTGTTTTTGACTTTTGTGTAGGGCGCCATCCAGTCAATGCGCTGGCCGTGTTCGCCCCAAAAAGCATCGGGGTCATCAAGGCTGGCTTGATACATTTCCTGATAGTGCGCGTCATTGACCAGCGCCTTATCGGCAAATGCTTGCGGCACTGCAAAAATTTGATCTTCGGACATATGACCCCCACCTTTTTCGCCGGCGCCCTCCGGCAGCCGTTTTCGATATAAGAAATAGATATATCGAACCGCACCGCCCCTCACAAGATGGGGGATGATAATTGCAATTTCTAAGTCTTTTGTGGCGGCAAAATAATCAGCTCATTTTCAATGCGTAAATCGAGTGGGTGCAAATGCGCGCCCTTGCACGGGCCGGCAAAACACGCGCCGTCAACAGTAAAGCGGGCACCATGTGCCGAACAAATCAGCGCGTCACCGGCGGCGCTTAAAAAGCGGTCAGGGAAGGTCTCGAGCGGCAGCCCCATATGTGGGCATTTATTGACAAAGCCGCTTATCGTCTCGTTGTCGCCGTCACGGGTGGCCCAAATAATAACATCAAGCCGGTCGCTTTTATCCGCGCCGGTCAGGGTAAAACCGCGCGCGCCGTTTTCAGGCATATCGGCCAGCTTGCAAACCATGCGCGCCTCGCTCGGCCACCAATCAGGCTGTGTATTGGCAGAGCGGCCAAGAGGCGCTTTATTTATAGGGGTTTTCGGCATTGGGGTTCAGGCCGGCCAGCTTACAGACATATTTCCATTCTTTGGCCGTCACCGGCTGCACGGAAAGCCGCGAATTATTGACCAGCACCATAGCCTCCAATTTCGGGTCGGCTTTAATCTCGGCCAGAGTGATGTGGTGGCTGGCGGTTTCAAGCGCCACAATATCAACCATGCCGAAGCGCCCTTTCGGGTCTGTGTGGTCGGGGTAATGTTCTTTAATCACCTCAACCGTGCCCATAATGCGCTTCTCATTGACTGAGTGATAAAAGAAACCCTTATCGCCCAGCTTCATGGTCTTCATGTGTTTATTGGCGAGAAAATTGCGCACCCCGTCCCAATGCTCGCCCTTGCCCTTGCGGTCAAGCTGGTCTTGCCAGCCCCATGTGTTGGGTTCGGATTTGAAAAGCCAATATGCCATATCTGCCGCCTCGCTGCCGGTTAGCTATTCGGGTCACTAAGACTGCCGATTAAATGGCTCCAGCGGCGTATCTCAACCTTGTCGAACAGACCGGCCTTATTATACGGGTCGCCATCAACAAAGGCTTCGGCCACGCTGCGCTCTTGTGTGTCGAGCACCAGCATGGAGCCGGTCATGGTCTCGCCATCATCGCTCATAAACGGGCCGCCAAGCAGCATGCCGCCTTGCCCCAACACATATTCAACATGCGCCGGACGGGTTTCGAGGCGCAGGGCTTCGCTATCGGGTTTATCAAAAGCCATAATCAAATACATTTTCTCTCTCCTCTATCAGGTTTATGTTTCGCGCGTAAAAGGGCGCGCCAGCAAGCTTAAGATAGCCTCATCAACACTGCGCGTCCCGCTCACCACATTGTCAACGGCGCGGCAAATTGGCATATCCAGGCCGTGCTTTTCGGCCAGCGCGCTGACAGCGGCGGCGCTCATCGCGCCTTCGGAAACCGAATTGCGCGCGCCCAGAACAGAGGCCGCATCAGCCCCTTCGCCCAGTGCGCGGCCCAATGAAAAATTGCGCGAGCTATCGCTGCCGCAGGTCAAAATCAGGTCGCCCAATCCGGACAGCCCGTTCAGCGTTTCGCTTTGTGCGCCCAAAGCGGCGCCGAGGCGTGACATTTCAACGAAGCCGCGCGCCGTAATGGCCGCGCGCGCGCTTTCGCCCAAGCCCTTGCCCATCACAATGCCGCAGGCAATGGCCAGCACGTTTTTAATCGCTCCGCCAATCTCAGCGCCGATAATATCATCGCTCAAATAGGGGCGGAAATGCGCTGCGCCAATATGGGTTGCCAGCCAATCCCCGGTCGCTGCATCAGCGCAAGCCAAAGTGACGGCAGTCGGTTGACCGCGCGCCACATCAGCGGCAAAGCTGGGGCCGGAAAGAACTGCCAAACGCGCCGCGTTGATATGGTCCAGCGCGACATCTGACATTAATTTCAAACTCTCGCGCTCAATGCCTTTGGCGCAAAGCACCAAAGCCGCTTTATCGTTCAGGGTGGTCAGCTCGGCTAAAACGGGGCGGGCAAATTGCGCCGGTACGACCATTAAAATAATATCAGCGTCGGCCAAATCGGCCAGCCGGTCGGTGGCGTGAATATTTTCAGGCAATGGCACACCGGGCAAAAATAATGTGTTCTCATGATGCGTATTAATCGCTGTCACCGTGTCGGTCTCATGCGCCCAAAGCTGCACGCGCTCATGCTTATGGGCCAACACGCAGGCCAGAGCCGTGCCCCAGGCACCGGCACCCAGCACGGCGATTTGCGGATTTTGATGAGGCTCGAATTTGTCTTCAGACATAACGCATCTCTCCCGGCCCGGGTTTTAGGAAAGGCCCCCAGCATCGCCTCGCAACATCTTCTCGCAATATAGCCTCTTAATATGGTCGCTCAAAGCGCCACTTGCTTCACGATTAACCGCCTGCCGAGAAACTTGCAAGTGTATTGCATGCCCGATAGACGGGGCCGGTTTTCGAGGAGGGTCAGAGAGGGGGTGTGGACAGTTTGGCGTCAGTTAGTGAATAATTTATTGATTGTTCATTCTTTCGCAGGTAAAAAGACTTATGTCTGAATCAGATATCACACGCGAGAAAATTATTGTCGCGGCGCGCGAGCGTTTCAGCCATTATGGCTATCCCAAAACCACCATTGCGGAGCTGGCGGAGGATTGCGCCATGTCGCCGGGCAATATTTATCGCTTTTTCAAAGGTAAGATTGATATTGCCGTGGAGATTGCGCGACGCGAGGCGCTGAGCGCGGTCGAGGTTATCGAGGCGGTGCTTGATTGTCCGTTGCGCTCATCGCGCCAAAGGCTTGAAGAAGTGGTGTTTGCCGACCTTCGTTACACTTTTCACTTGCTTGAAAATCAGCCAAAAACCCTTGAGCTGGCTCAAATTGTTGTGTCTGACCGGCCGCAATTTCAAATCGAAAGCCTGCGCCGCGAGCGTCGGGTGTTTCAGCGTATCCTGCATGAAGGGCAGGCATCGGGCGAGTTTATGGTGGTGAATGTGCCGGCCACGACGATTGCGCTGCACGGGGCAACCGTCAAATATCGGTATGCCCAGCTTTTTACCAACCAAACTTTGGCCGAGCTTGAGCGCGAATTGGCGCATGTTATGACGCTGATTATGCGGGGTCTGATGCCCACAGTTGAGGGGCGTGCGGTGGTTGAGACGCGGATCCCTGACGAGACAAATGTTGCATCCATTGCCGCCGAAGCGGCGGCTGCTGCGGCCGAAAAATAGGTTTTTTCGTAAAAAAATATCAATAAAAATCTTATCTGATTGGCCCTAAAGGGGCTTTTTTACGCTCAAAACCCAGAAAATATAATAAAAACAATGGTATAAAGCGTCACAAAAGCTTCATGAAAAATATTGAATAAAATTCAAAATATTCATTGTTTTTTATTATCAGAAGTGCTATATAATATGCATAGCGCGGCGACAGGAAAGAGTGCCTTGCCCGTTATAGAAGATGAAACCGAAACGCAGTGAGACCAGAACCATGTTGAAACAAATTTTCTCCCTGACATCGTTTGTAAGCGCTCCGGCCCTTGCATCGGCCCTTTTGGCTCTTTATGGCGTGGCGCTTGTCACGCACACGATTACAGGAATTAACATCGTCTAAGGAACCCTCCCTCCGATAGACGATACGTAGTCATAACCTCCCATTATGATTACAACCGGCCTCCCTCCAGGCCAAAAACAGGCTCCGATGGTCCTCCCCCATCGGAGCCATTTTTTTTGACTTTCTGAACTGATTGAGCGGCGCTAGCCAGATAGAGGCCAGCGCGCCCGCGCCGGTGATGCCATTGGCGTGGCGTCAATTTTGCCGGCGATGAAACGCTCGGCGCCGGCCCGCGCAATCATCGCCGCATTATCCGTGCACAGGGCTGGCGGCGGCACGAATAGCGCGAAATTTTCAGCTTCAGCGGCGGCACGCAAAGCGCCCCGCAAATATTGATTGGCAGCAACACCACCGGCGACCACCAGATTAAGCGTGTCGGCAGAGGATAAATCATCGCGAAACAGCTGCATGGCGCGGCGCGTTTGTGTGCTGAGACACTCGGCCACAGCGGCCTCAAACGAGGCGGCGAGATCAGCCACTTTGGCATCGTCCAAAGGGGCGGCTTTTTCTGTCGCTTGGCGCAAAGCGGTTTTCAGACCCGAAAAAGAAAAATCACAATTGAGCGGCAAGCCGCTTTCATCATTGCGATTATCGGCCAAGAGCGGGCGTGGTAGGGCATGGGCGGTGCGGTTGCCGTCGCGCGCGCGCCGTTCTATTTCAGGTCCGCCCGGATAGCCGAGCGACATTAATTTGGCGGCCTTGTCATAGGCCTCGCCAACGGCGTCATCGCGGGTCTGGCCCAGTAGCGTGTAATCGCCCAATGCAGTCACGGCGAGTAATTGGCAATGCCCGCCCGAGACCAGCAGCAGTAAATAGGGAAAATCAACCGGCTCGGTCAGCCGCGCTGACAGCGCATGACCCTCCAAATGATTGACCCCGATAAACGGTTTTTGTGCCGCCAAGGCTAAGGCCTTGCCGGTCGTCAGCCCGATAAGCACCCCACCAATCAGCCCCGGCCCGGCGGTCGCGGCAATGGCGTCCATGTCATTAAGCGTCATATCGGCATCGCTTAGGGCGGCGGCGACCAAATGGTCGAGATGGCTCAAATGAGCGCGCGCCGCCAATTCCGGCACAACGCCGCCATAGGGCGCATGGGTATCAATCTGGCTTAAAATCTGATTGGCCAAAATCCGCCCGGCCCCGACCGGCACGCCGTTGGCCATCGGCACCTCAATAATGGCGGCGGCGGTCTCGTCGCAGCTTGTTTCCAGCCCCAAGACATATATATGGTTTGCTGCCATCACTTTCCTTACCGGGGTTTCCTTGCTATGAGATGAGCCGTAAGGACGGCGCGTTTCATCTCTTTATATAGTGTCTTTTCTATAGCCCTATATAAATGACTGCAAATGCGGCGCAAGGTTTGTCGCAGCGTTTGGGGCGGCGGGATAATGGAAACGGGTTTGGCAGAACAACAGATTACTATCGGCACACGCGCTTCGCCTTTGGCTTTGCGCCAAAGCGAAATGGTTGCTGCGCAAATTTGCGCCGCGCATGGCTTGGACGATGCGGCTATCGGATTTCAAAAAATCTCCACCAAGGGTGACCGCGCGCTTGACGGCAAATTGTCAGAGCTGGGCGGCAAAGGCTTGTTCACGCAAGAGCTTGAAGCCGGATTGCTGGACGGGTCGCTGAGCCTCGCCGTGCATAGCCTGAAAGATTTACCCACCCAAGATCCGGACGGCTTGGTCTTGGGGGCGATCATGGCGCGCGCCGATGCCGCCGATATGCTGGTGCCGCGCGATGGCGTTGTCGTCACTGATTTATCCGACTTGCCCGAAGGCGCGCATATCGGCACCGCCTCGCTGCGCCGCCAAGCTCAATTATGGCGCGCGCGCCCCGACCTTAA
>JAKMDW010000030.1 GCA_022426245.1 Alphaproteobacteria bacterium
GCGGGCTGATTGTGCTGGGCGTGCCGAGCAATGATTTTGGGTCGCAAGAACCGGGCGCGAAAGCCGAGATTAAGGAATTTTGCGAGGTCAATTTCGCCATTAATTTTCCGATGAGCGATAAGGTTGCTGTCAAAGGCCAAGCGGCGCATCCGCTTTATAAATGGCTGGAACAAGAAACCGGTAAAACGCCGAAATGGAATTTTCACAAATTCCTCATCGGCACTGATGGCAACGCCGTGCGCGATTTTTCAACGCTCACCAAGCCGCAATCGAAAAAACTTATTCGCGCGGTTGAGGCGGCTTTGCCGCAAGGCTGAACGCTCTTTAGGGGTGACCGTCATAAAGAAAAGCGTTTTTCTTCGCTTTATTCCAATATTTGAAAAAGCGGCGTAAGTCGGGCGGGCTGTCCATTTGCACAAAAGGCGCATCGGCAATGGCGCTCAGTTTCGCACTGGCGCGCAAGTTTTGCATCACCGCTTTGAGAGCCGGATTGGGGGTCTTGCCGGTGATAATCTCATCCACACCCAATTGGCTTTGCAAAACTTTCAGCGTGTCAATCGTGTCGCCGACATAAATATCAAGCGGCAATTCGCACAGGCTTTCATAAATAAATACTCGCCGCTTTAGGCCGTAATGCATGGCCGACATATAAACATCGTCCCAAATAAAAACCGGCCTTGCCGCGTCAGCAGATGCGGCCTGGGTGAAGAGGCGATGCGTCGCGCGCAGGCAATCCTCATGTAGCCAGATAAGTTGGCTCATCACGGCGCCGCCATATGGGGAAATAATTTCAGCGCTAAATCGTCATAGCTGCCGCCAAAACATTTATTAGTGTGGAAATCGCAAGGAGCCTGCATGCCGGCGAATTTTTGTAAATTTTCCAAATTGAAAAAATACGGCTTATTGGCAAACGTGCTGGCCACCCATTGAAATGAGAAATTATTGGAGGCCGGATCGCCGTCGAGCAAATGGGCAAGAAAAAACCGAGCACCGGCCTGCCATTTAACGCGCCGCCAATGCACAATATAGGCGGCGAGATACATGCGCGCGTGATTGTGCAGATAGCCGCTGGTCTTGAGCTCTTGGATGAAATGGTTCATTGCCGCGCTGTCGGTTTCACCCGCCGCAATATCTTGCGGCAATGTGTCGGCATAATCCGAGGCCACAAAACCGGTTTTATAGGGCTCAATATCGTGCCATAGCCAATCGGGATTTTGCGTATAAATGCGTTGCCAAAAATCGCGCCAGCCCAGTTCCTGGATGAATTTTTCAATGGCCTTGACATCGCCCATTTCCAGCGCCTGATTGCGCAGCTCATTCAGGCTGACAATCGCATGGCGAATATAGGGAGAAAGCCGCGAAACCGCGCCATCGAGATAATTGCGGTTATGGCCGTAAGCCGTTGGGTCAATCGCCGCCAACAGCGCCTCGGCAGCGGCGCGACCGCCGCGTGTTTCGCTGACGGCATCATCGGTCACACCGGGCGACAGGGCTTTGACATGCGCCACCAATGCGGCGCGGTCGGGGAATTGCGTCGGTTGTTTTTCCATATAGCCGAGATAGCGTGCGGCGCGATGAAATCCAGTCGCTGCGAATGTTTCGCCATGCGACATAATTCCTGCTATAGCGGGGGCTTATGCAGAGGGGTCGCTCATGTTAATCGCGCTGTTTGTCGTCGCGCCGGTTATTGCCGTCATCGCGCTGGGCTATGGCGCGGCGTGGCGCGGCGTGTTCAGCGAAGATAATGTGGCGACGCTTAATCGCTTTGTCTTCACGCTGGCCGCACCGGCGCTGTTGTTTCGCAATGTCGCGCTGACCGATTTTCCCGACGACCTCTCCATCGGCCTGTGGGTGTCTTACTATGCGCCCATGCTGGCGATTATGGCGTTGGGATTTTTCATCGGGCGGTTGTTTTTTCCGGCGCGCGCACCGGCTGAATATGTGCTGCTGGGTTTCGGGGCGTGTTTTTCCAATACGGTGATGCTCGGTATTCCGATTATTCTGACGGCCTTCGGTTCGGGCGCAGGTCTGCCGCTGTTTCTCATATTGGCGTTTCACGGATTGCTGGTCTTTACCGCGGCGCTGACCTGTTTGGAGGCTGCGACCAATCCGCAAATGCGCTTAAAGGATATGCCGCCCAAGCTGGCCCATGCGATGCGCGACCAAGCTGTGGTGATGGCGCTGGCAGCCGGGGTTTTCTGGAATTTCACCGGTCTTGGATTGGCGGCGCCGATTGACCGGTTTTTGGAATTGGTCGGCGCGGCGGCCATTCCGGTTGCGCTCATCGCGGTTGGCGGGCGTTTGGCCTTTATCGCGGTCGGCGATAATTTGCCGGTCGCTCTATTTGTCGGCGTCTTCAAACTCGCCCTAATGCCGGTGGGGGTTTATCTGAC
>JAKMDW010000042.1 GCA_022426245.1 Alphaproteobacteria bacterium
ATTACGTCGTGAAGGACTGGTGCCGGCGGTCATTTATGGGGACAAGCAAGACCCCGAAGGTATCTCCCTGCAAATGGGCGAAATCAAGAAACTGTTTAATACTGGCCGTATGATGAACACGCTGCTGAAAATTGACCTTGAAGGCAAAAAACAGCGCGTTATTGCGCGTGATGTGCAACTGCATCCGGTGCGCGACGATATTCTGCACGCCGATTTTCTGCGTCTCGGAAAAGGCGCAAAAATTGCCGTTGAAGTGTCTGTGACCTTCCTTAATGAGGAAACATGCCCGGGCCTGAAACAAGGCGGCGTTTTGAACGTTGTGCGTTACACGGTTGAACTGAACTGCCCGGCTGACAATATTCCGGAAACCATCGAGCTTGACCTCGCTGAAGCGGAAATGAATGACAGTCTGCATATTTCGGAGGTGACATTGCCCGATGGCGTTGAGCCGGTAATCTCTGACCGTGACTTCACCATTGCTACCATTGCCGCTCCGGCCGCGCTGAAGAGCGAAGGAGCTGCGGAAGATGAAGAGGATGATGAAGCAGCCGAGGGTGCAGAAGCAGCCGAAGGCGACAGCGAAGAAGAAGGCGGCGAAGAGTAATCTTCGTCCCCTCTCCCTTCATGGGAGCGCATCATGCAGCTTTTCGTCGGTCTCGGTAATCCCGAATCCAAATATGCTAAAAACCGCCATAATATCGGTTTCATGGCCATTGACGCGCTCGCCGCGGCCTATGGCTTCGGCGATTTTCGGGAAAAATATCACGGCCTGTTGGCCGAGGGGCAGATCGGCACGCAAAAAGTGCTGCTGCTGAAGCCGCAGACTTTTATGAATAAAAGCGGCGTCAGCGTGTCTGAAGCGGTCAATTTCTTTAAACTCGATGGCAGTCAAATCATTGTGTTTTACGACGAGCTTGACCTGCCGCCGGGTAAGCTGCGTATGCGCCGCGGTGGCGGCTTTGCCGGTCATAATGGCCTGCGCTCCATCAATGCGCATATGGGGGCTGATTTTCGCCGGGCGCGATTGGGGATAGGTCATCCCGGCGATAAGGCCAAGGTAAACAGCCATGTGCTGGGCGACTTTGCCAAAGCCGATGCCGACTGGCTGGCCGCTTTTTTGAAGACGCTGGCAGACCATGCGCCTCTGCTGGCGGCCGGAGACGACGCCACTTACCAAACCCGCGTGGTCGAGGCCATGCACCCGCAAGAGCAAGCAGATCAGGAAGACGAAAATGGGATTTAAATGCGGCATTGTCGGACTGCCCAATGTTGGCAAATCGACCCTTTTTAACGCGCTGACCAAAACCGCCAGCGCGCAAGCAGCCAATTTTCCGTTCTGCACGATTGAGCCGAATATTGGCGATGTCGCCGTGCCTGACGACCGCCTCGACCGGCTGGCCGATATCGCGCAATCGGCCAATCGCATTCCGGCCCGTCTGAGCTTTGTCGATATTGCCGGTTTGGTGCGCGGCGCGTCAAAAGGCGAAGGGTTGGGCAATCAATTTCTTGCCAATATTCGCGAGGTCGACGCCATCGCCCATGTGTTGCGCTGTTTTGAGGATAGCGACATCACCCATGTTGAGGGCAAAATTGACCCGCTGGCCGATGCTGATACGGTTGAAACCGAATTAATGCTGGCCGATTTGGAAAGCCTTGAAAAGCGCGAGGAGGGCTTGCGCAAAAAAGCCACCGCCAAGGATAAGGACGCGTTGGCCGAATTGGAATTGGTAGATTTGGCACTGGCCGAATTACGCGAAGGCCGCCCGGCGCGCAAAGCCGATATTCCCGAAAACCGGGCGCGCGATTGGAAAAACCTGCAACTCATCACCTCAAAGCCGGTCATTTATGTCTGCAATGTTGAAGAAGACAGCGCCGAAAGCGGCAATGGCCTGTCGGCCAAAGTGGCCGAAAAAGCGGCGGCAGAAAACGCCGAAGCCGTGGTTATTTCCGCCCGCATTGAAGAAGAATTGGCGCAGCTCGATGATGCCGAGCGGCTGGAATATTTAGAGACTTTGGGGCTGGAAGAGCCGGGGCTGAACCGCCTTATCCGTCAGGGTTATGGGCTGCTTGACCTTATCACTTATTTTACCGCCGGCCCGAAAGAGAGCCGTGCTTGGACCGTCAGGCGCGGCACCGCCGCGCCGCAAGCGGCGGGTGTTATTCATACCGATTTTGAACGCGGTTTCATTAAAGCTGAAACCATTGCCTATGGCGATTATACCGCGCTTAACGGCGAAGCCGGTGCGCGCGATGCCGGTCGCCTGCGCCAAGAGGGCAAGGACTACATCGTCGAAGACGGCGATGTGATGTTGTTCCGCTTCAACGTTTAGCGTGACATTGCATCGTCGCGCATCTGCCGCTGCTGCGCCTGAAAGACAATTACAAAATCAATCAGGCCAATGACAATGCCGCTGGCGACAATCAATGGGCCACCACCCAATGTCGATATCCACGCGATGGCGAGAAGCAGTGCTGCCAATGTCGGCAGCCAGAAAAGCTGCACCATAATAAGCTCCATTTTTGTTGTTTTTGAGCCCTCCCACTATGACAGGCTGCAAGGCACGGCGGCAAGAAAAAACCCCGCCACATTGCTGAAGCGGGGTTTTGGACTCTCGGAAATTTCGCCTGTTTAACGCCGACCGGCCAGCGGGTGCTTTTAGTCCGTCTCGGCGGTTTTACTGCGCAAATCGGCCTCGCTTGGACAAGGCGCACCGGGCTAGCCGTTCCGGCTAGCGGGTGCTTTTAGTCAATGCAAGTCAGCCCAGATTTTACGCATAGAGAAGAACATTAATCCGGCAAAAATCGTCAGATAAATCAGCACCATAAAGCCCATGCGCTTGCGCTGCTCAAGCTCCGGCTCTGCCGTCCAGTTCAGGAAATGCGTCACATCCATCGACATTTGTTCGACCGTCGCTTCCGTGCCGTCGCTATATTCCACCAACTCTTCCAAGAGCGGCACAGGCATGGCGATTTTGCCACCGGCCATATATGGATTGTAATAGAGACCGGCGCGCATTTCGACGCCCTCAGGCGCGTCTTCATAGCCGCTCAACAGGGCGTGAATATAGTCGGCCCCGCCGCCCCGTGCTTTGGTGATAAGCGAGAGATCCGGCGGATAAGCGCCGCCATTCGCGGCACGCGCCGCGTTTTCATTCGGATAGGGGGACGGGAATTTATCACGCGGCAGAGCATCGCGCTCAAACATATCGCCATAATCATCCGGACCGTCTTCAACGAGATATTCTTTGGCGATCGCTTTGACTTCAGCCTCAGAAAACTCCGGCCCGCCCTCTTGAGAGAGATTGCGGAAAGCAATCTGGTTCAAAGAATGGCAGCTTGCGCAAACCTCTTTATAAACCTGAAAACCACGACGTAGCGCATTGCGGTCATAAGTGCCGAACAGGCCGTCAAACTGCCAGCCCATTTCGGCCGGGGGTTTGGCATCGCCTGCGGCGCTGGCCGGTGCGGACAGACCGACAGCCAAAACGGCCGCGGCAAGAACTGCCTTAATCCCAAATCGCATCATTATCATTCCCCCTCAAAGCCTATTCGGCAGGTTGTGCGCCGAGAATCGGCTCGGATATGGACTCCGGCACCGCTTTTGGCTTTTCGACTATGCCCAATACCGGCAGGACGACCAGGAAGTGAGCGAAGTAATAAACTGTGCCGATACGCGCCAGCACAATGTAAATACCTTCCGCCGGTTGCGCACCCAGATAACCGAGCAACAAGCAATCCAGCACCAGCAGGGCGTAGAATTGGCGGAACAGCGGGCGGTAACGCGCCGAACGCACTTTCGATGTATCCAGCCACGGCAGCAGGAAGAGAATGAGGATGGCACCAAACATCAGCGCAACACCGCCCAGCTTATCGGGCACGGCGCGCAAAATGGCGTAAAATGGCAGCAAATACCATTCCGGCACAATATGCGCCGGTGTCACCAGCGGGTTCGCCTGAATGTAATTGTCGGCGTGACCCAGCACATTTGGTGCAAAGAAGATGAAATAGGCAAACAGAATAATGAAGACTGTCAGCGCAAAGCCGTCTTTCACCGTGTAATACGGGTGAAACGGCACTGTGTCTTGCTTACCCTTAACCGAAATACCGACCGGATTATTATTGCCCGGCACGTGCAGCGCCCAAATATGCAGAATTACCACGCCAAAAATCAGGAATGGGATCAGGTAATGCAGCGAGAAGAAACGGTTGAGCGTCGGATTGTCGATTGAATAGCCGCCCCATAGCCAGATGGCGACGTTCTCGCCAATCAGCGGGATGGCACCAAACAGATTGGTAATCACGGTTGCGCCCCACAGGCTCATTTGCCCCCACGGCAGCACATATCCCAAGAAAGCGGCGGCCATCATCAGCAAATAAATAATCACGCCCAAAATCCACAGCACCTCGCGTGGCGCTTTGTAAGAGCCGTAATACAGGCCGCGGAAGATATGGATATATACGGCGAGGAAGAACATTGACGCGCCATTGGCGTGAATATAGCGAATGAGCCAGCCATAATTCACATTACGCATAATGTGTTCGACCGAGTTAAAAGCGAAATCGACATGCGGTGTGTAATGCATGGCGAGAATAATGCCGGTGATGATTTGCGTCACCAGGCAGAAAGTCAGAATACCGCCGAATGTCCACCAGTAATTAAGGTTTTTCGGGGTCGGATAATCGATAAAGCTGTCATGCGCCAAACGCAAAATAGGCAGGCGCGAGTCCATCCATTTGGAGAACCCATTGCTTGGATTATATGTGCTTTCACCGCTCATTTATTTGTCCTAACCAATTTTAATGCGGCTATCGCCGACAAATTCATATGAAGGAATTTCGAGGTTCTTCGGGGCCGGGCCCTTACGAATACGGCCCGATGTGTCGTAATGCGAGCCGTGGCATGGGCAGAACCAGCCATTAAAGTCACCGGCTTGTCCCAGCGGCACGCACCCCAAATGGGTGCAAATGCCGACCATCACCAGCCATTCATCTTTTTGAACGCGCTCCGCATCATTTTGCGGGTCGGGCAAATCTGCGTCGGCCACCGTGCGCGCATCGGCAATTTCGCCTGCGGTGCGGCGTCGGATAAACACCGGCTTGCCACGCCATGTAACGGTGATACTCTGGCCCGTCTCAATGGCTGACAAATCAACTTCGATAGATGCAAGCGCCTTAACCGATGCATCAGGATTCATCTGATGTATCAGGGGCCAGGCAATGTTGGCTGCGCCAATGGCGGCAAATGCGCCGGTAGCCAAATATAAAAAGTCGCGACGATTGGTTTCGTCAGCAGCAGAATTTTGTTCGTCCGCCATATTGCTCTCCTTCTTGCCCCCTCGCGGCCTAGTCTTTATATACAAGCAGCGAGTGGTCGCAAACTATAGCCAGAGCGTGTCGGGCATAATGTGTCACCGTGACGCATGAATCGGCTTGTTTTCGACTTGCAGCACCGGCTGCAAAATATTGAAACTATTGGCATATTTTTACGCGCCCCGCATTTTAGGGCGAGGGGCGCAGAGGAAGATAAAAGCGTGGACGAAAATCTCTGGAATCACCGCAAACAAACCGCCGCCGAATGGTTTCGCGCGCTGCGGGACGACTTATGCGCCCGCCTCGAATCATTAGAACCCGAAGGCGCGGTTTTCGAGCGCAAAAAATGGGTCAGAGGCGATGGTTCTGAGGATTTAGGAGGGGGGGAGATGTCGATGCTGCACGGCCAAGCGTTTGAAAAAGCCGGCGTGCATATCTCCACCGTTTACGGCCAATTCTCCGAAGAGTTTAGAAAGCAAGTCGCCGGGGCGGAGGACGATCCGCGCTTTTGGGCCGCCGGCATTTCCGTGATTGTGCACCCGACCAACCCAAACGCACCGACCGCGCATATGAACACGCGCATGGTGGTGACAACCAAGGGCTGGTTTGGCGGCGGCGGCGACCTGACCCCGATGCTAGACGCGGCGCGCAGCGACACGCATGAAGACACGATTGATTTCCACGCCGCTTATAAAGCCGCCTGCGACAAGCATGATGCAGGCTATTACCCGCGCTTTAAGGAAGAGTGTGACAAATATTTCTTCCTGCCCCACCGCAATGAGACGCGCGGCACCGGCGGCATTTTCTACGACCACCTTGATAGCGGCGATTGGGACGCTGATTTTGCCTTCACGCAAGATGTGGGGCGGGCTTTTGTGGCGGCTTATCCTGAGATAGCGGCGCGGCGCATCAATCTGCCCTATGACGAGGCGATGCGCGACGCGCAAATGCAGCGCCGCGGGCGTTATGTCGAGTTCAACCTGCTATATGACCGCGGCACGATGTTTGGCCTGAAAACCGGCGGTAATGTAGAGAGTATTCTGTCCTCTATGCCGCCAATGGTTAGCTGGAAATAACGCCGGAAGGCCAATGGCGAAAAGCTAGACGCGCTTGGTCAATTCGGCCTGCACAGCCGCCGCATCGGGAAAGCCGTTTTCAACCCACCAGCGTTCAAGCGTCTGCGACATGGCGCCCATGGCTGGGCCATTGGCTAAACCGGCTTTTTGCATCATCGCGCCTGTAAGCGGGAATTTCGGCTTTTTAAATTCACGCGCCGCTGCCACAGCGTCATGCAGCGCGGCGGCGTCTTTCGATGCGGGGTCAGCGAGATGCGCCAAAGCCAATAAAGCGCGGTCGGCCACCGCTTGCGCGCCGTCAAAATACAGCGCGGCGGGCAGATGCGCCAAATCAAGCGGCATCTCCAACGCTTTGGTAAGGCGCATTTTCTGTTTATTCGACAAACGCAGGGACGTGGCCAGCGTTTGCGCCGCCTCGGTTGAAGGCAGCAAACTCATCAACCGCAAAAGCGGGTCACCGCCGCCTGCTTTTTCATCAAGCGCCAATAGGGCATCCAGCGCGGCAAAGCCGATTGCATCAACGCCCAAAACCGGACGCAATAAATCGGCCTTGCGAAGCGCAAGCGCCGCCTTGCCCGCCGCCGGCAGCGCCATGATTTTCAACATTTCTTGCTGCTTGCGCTCGCCCGAAAGCCCGCGCAAAGGCACCGCCGCCGCGCCGCATGCGGCCAGCGCGCTTGCGTCCATCTCCGCCTCCGGGGTGAGGCGAAAGTGAAAGCGGAAATAGCGCAGCACGCGCAAATAATCTTCTTCAATGCGGGCTTGCGGGTCGCCGATAAAGCGCACGCGATTGGCCTTAATGTCGGCCAGCCCCTGCCCCGTCGGGTCATGCAGCGTGCCATCGGCATCGGCATAAAGCGCGTTCATGGTAAAATCGCGCCGCGCCGCATCGCCGTTCCAATCTTCGGTATAGGCAATCTCGGCATGGCGCCCGTCGGTTTTCATATCAACCCGCAAAGTTGTGATTTCATAAACCAGCGCCGTGTCGCCCTGATACAAAATGGCTGACACAGTGCCGTGCTTAATGCCGGTCGGGACGGTTTTAATGCCCTCAGTCTTGAGCCGCGCCATCACCTCTTGCGGCGGCAAATCGGTCGCCATATCAACCTCGGTTTCAGGCGTGGCGACACCCATCAGCGCATCGCGCACACAGCCACCGACACAGCGCGTGGTCGCCGCCTCACCGTCGCCCGCTGCAGTGCCGTTCAGCACCTCAAGCAGGCGTTGGGTCTGCGGCAGGGTCAACCAACCGCTATATATGGCCTCAAGTTTGGTCATGGTCTCTATTCAAATCTGCCGGGCACAATCTGCCCGTCTTGATAGCTTGGCGGCACATAAGTCCCGCCCGTCGCACTGCCCGTGCTGGCGCGATATGTTGCCAAGCTGGCCACCACCAACACCAATCCGACCATCGCCGCAAAAGCATAATATTTCCGCCTCTGCGCATCGGGTTGCTTGGCGGCAATAAAGCGCACCCAAATCCATGTCAGCACAAACGGTAACGCGAACAAAAACGCATTTATCACCAGAACCCTAATCATTCAGATATCCTCCGGCTCATATGCATCAGCATGCCTGCTGTCGCTCCCCAAATATTATAACCCTGATAGTCCATAGAATAAAAGTTCCACATGCGGCCTTTCCATTCGCCGCTATCGGTTTTCCAGTTTTTCTCACTCAGGGCGATGCGTGCCGGCACCTCAAAAACATCTGCCACTTCGTTTTTATCCGGTGTCAGAGTGAAGCCCGGTTTTACAAACCCGACCACCGGCAAAATGAGGAAGCCGGTGCCGGTTTGATAAGTATCCAGAACACCGGCAATCTCAACATAGGACGGGTCAAGTCCGATCTCCTCTTGCGTCTCGCGCAAAGCGGCAGCGATGGGGGTCGCGTCGCTGTCTTCCACTTTGCCGCCGGGAAATGCGACTTGGCCTGAATGTTTGTCCAAATGGTCGGCGCGGCGCGTCAGCAAAATGGATGGCTCATCGACATGCTCCACCAGCGGCACCAGCACGGCAGCGAGGCGTAAGTCTTTGGTCAATTCCTCGATTTCGGCTTGATTCAAATTATCGTTTAAATCGCCCTCGACACGTTGGTCGCGCAACTGGCCAAGCCCGTTTAATTGGTCGGGCGACGGCAATTCAGCGCTGACAATAGATTGCAATTTAGCGCGGTAATCCATTTACAGACCGGCTTCCTCAGCCGAGGAAATCGCGAAAAACACGCCATGACTCCAGACGCCGAATTGGCCTTCATGCACTTCGGCCAGATCTACCAAATCATAGAATACCGGCCGCGCAATCAGTCCCTCAAGCCGCGCGCGCACATGTACATAGGGCGACGGCTCGCCGCTCTCTTCATCAATCTCAAAGCGCATCGGGTGGTCGGGCCCGGCCTCGGTAAAATCCCCGACATTGGTTTCAAACCGCAGCACTTGCCCACGGCCTTCACCGGTGACGGTCATTAATGTGGCGATAAACGGCGCGTCTTCTACCTCAATGCGGATTTTTTCAACCGGCGTGACCAGATAATGTTCGCCATCTTCATCATGGCGCAAAATCGTGGAGAATAATCGCACCAGCTTTTTGCGGCCAATCGGTGAATTGGCATAATACCACTGGCCGTCGCGGGCGATTTTCATGCCGATATCGCCGCAGTAATCCGGCTCCCATAAATGCACCGGCGGCAAGCCGCGCTCGCCAGTCTCCGGATTGCCCGCTTTTTCGGCATCGGCCACAATTTTCATCAGTGCATTGGCAGCTTCGTCAGACATAGGCTTCCCCTGTTTAAGCGGAAACTAACACAATTCCGGCGCGCGGCGAACCATGCCCGCCAATTCGGCACAAAGGGTTGCGTCTTGCGCAGCAGAGGGACGCAGCAATAAACGCTGCGGGTCAACCGGTCCGGGAAGGCTAATAGCGGCGGATGCCACGCCAAATCCGGCTTTTTGGTAATAGGGCAAATCGCCAACCAAAACCGTAAAGGCGAAACGCGTCACATCGATCGCGGCCAGCGCATCTTGCATCAGCGCCTGCCCGACCCCTTGCCCCTGCATATCGGGATGCACGGCCAATGGCCCCAATAAAAGCCCGGCGGTCTGGTGCACCCTTACCGGCCAGAATGAAATCGCACCCTTCAACCTGCCATCTCCACTTATCGCCACGCGATCATAAGCGGTGATGCGGTGATTGCCCTCGCGCAAACGCTCAGCCGTCCGCGCCAGACGGCCCGGCCCAAAAGCCATATTTAGAAGGTCAGCCAGCGCTTGTGGCGCGGCGCTTTGTGCGAGAATGTTGAACTGGGTCATCTTAAATCCGTGGGGCTTTTGGTCTTACTGGTGGCCGAGCTAGCCCGAATAGCGTGAAGTGAAATCGACGAACGAAACCGCGCCGCCTGACAGAGGCAGCTTGGATATTTATCGTCGTCGTAAATTCTGTTTCACGAAATTCTGTCCCATGGGGACTCCCAACGGTTAAGCAGCCGTTTTGATAGCGCGCCATAAGAGGTTTGTCCATAAACTTGTCTATTGAAACCAATAGCTAGGCGGAAAAAATAAAGCCCATATAAGCGGCGTAAAGCGCCAGGCTGATGCCCCCTTCCAGCCGCGACATACCGCGGTTCGAGGCCATAAATACCAGCCCCAAACCGGCAACACCGACCATAATCGGAATATCGCGCGCCGCCAGCATGTCGGATATCGGAAGGGGCGCGACCAAGGCGGTGGCACCGAGAATAAGCAGAATATTTGAGATATTGCTGCCGATAATATTACCGACGGCAAGACCCGCATGGCCGCGTATGGCGGCGACCAAAGAGACCGCCAATTCAGGCAGGCTGGTGCCGATAGCGACAAGGCTGAGCGCAATCACCGCCTCGGATATGCCCCATTGGCGCGCCAAGGCGACAGCGCCATCGACCATTAACTCCGCCCCGCCAACGACACCGGCAATGCCGAGCAGCAACACCAGCGCCGCGACCAGTGGCCCACCGGGCACAAGGTTTTCATCGACACCGGCTTCCGCTTCAGCCTGATCTTCGGCGTCGCGCGCCGTGGTGTAGAGATAGAAGCTGAAGCCGACAATGCCGAGCAGCAATAATATGCCAACGACTTGGTCAATCTCGCCGTAAAGGCCGAGCAATAAAAGAAGAATAGAGACAGCGAACATAAAGCCGCCATCGCGCCCCAGCGTGCCGCGATTGACAAAAAACGGGCTTACCACTGCCATCGCGCCCATTACCAACAGGATATTGGCGATATTGCTGCCCACCACATTACCGATTGAAATATCCGGCTGGCCGTTCAACGCCGCACTAATTGACACGGTTAACTCAGGGGCTGATGTGCCGAAGGCGATAATCGTCAAGCCGATGACCAGCGGCGACACGCGCAGGGCGCTGGCCAATGTTACCGCGCCGCGCAACAGCGCCTCACCGGCCAAGCCGAGAACAATAAAACCGGCCAACAGCAATAAAACAGGTGATTCCATGCCTTGTTTTTAGCATGGCTGGCGGTTTTGCGTAGAAAAATACTTGCATAACCCCCGAAAAGCACTTGGCAGAACAACATCAAAGCCTTAGTTTTTTCGGACGCGCGACAAAAGCATGGGGGGAAAAGCATGCAGTGGAATTTCGGAGATATTATTGATGCCATTTTGCCGGTTTTACCGGAGGGGCATTTGGCTTTGGTGCATGGTGATCGCGAAATAACTTGGGCTGAAATGAGCGCACGCTCGAACAATCTGGCGCGTAATCTGCGCGCCAATGGCGCCGAAACCGGCGACAAGGTTGGCTTTTATATGCGTAACCGCCCTGAATATAGCGAGCTGCTGGTGGCCTGTTTTCGTGGTCGCCTGACCCATGTGAACGTCAATTACCGCTATGTCGCTGAGGAAGTGCATTATATTTTCGACAATTCCGACGCTACCGTCGTTGTTTACGGCAAAGAGTTTCGCGACAATATTGAGGAATTGCGCCCACGCCTGCCAAAGGTGAAGCAGTGGATTGAAGTCAGTGACGGCAAGCTTGTTGATGATGGCAGCCTGCCTGAGGGCATTCTCGATTATGAAGCTCTGGTGACAGACGGCGATGGCGGCAATCTTGAGATTGAACGTTCAGGCGAAGACCTGCTGTTCCTCTATACTGGCGGCACAACCGGCATGCCGAAAGGCGTGATGTGGGAACACCATAATCTGCGCGAAACCCAAACCATGGCATTGCGCGCGCTGGGCGAAGTGCCCGAAACGTTGGACGAGTTAAAAGCCAGCCTGAAAGAAACCGGCCCCGGGCAAGTCTATATTCCGGCCTGCCCGCTGATGCACGGCACCGGCCTGTTCACCGCTATGGGCGTGATTATGAATGGCGGCACGATTGTGACGCTGGAGTCGGCTTCGCTCAATTCATCTGAGCTTTGGTCAACCGTAGAGCGGCGCGGCGTCGAATATATGGCCATTGTTGGCGATGCTTTCGCCAAGCCCATGCTGCAAGAATTGAAAGACAATCCGGGTGCTTATGACGTGTCTTCGGTCACCTCGATTGTCTCCTCCGGCGTCATGTGGTCAATGGAAGTGAAGCAGGAAATGCTTAATTATCTGCCCGACGAATGCATGCTGGCCGACAGCTTTGGCTCGTCTGAGGCCATCGGCTTCGGCTCGTCCATCACCATGAAAGACATGCCGGTCAAAACCGCCAGATTCACCACCAATGAAATGTGCAAAGTGTTCGACGAGAACGATAATGAAATTCCGTGGGGCAGCGAAACCCCGGGCTTCATCGCTTTCGGCGGGCCAATTCCATTGGGCTATTACAAAGATGAAGAGAAAACCGCCAAGACCTTCAAAACGATTAACGGCCATCGCTTCTCAATTCCGGGCGATTATTGCCTGGTCTCGCCGGAGGGGGAATTGACCCTGCTGGGTCGCGGCTCAGTGTGCATCAATTCAGCCGGTGAGAAAATTTATCCGGAGGAAGTCGAGGAAGCACTGAAATTGCATGAGGCGATTGACGATGCTTTGGTCGTCGGCGTGCCGGACGAAAAATGGGGTCAAGCCGTGACTGCCGTGGTGAAAACCGTCGAGGGCAGCGCGTTTGACGAAGCCGAATTGAAAGTCTTTTGCAAAGACAAATTGGCCGCTTACAAAACACCGAAACATGTTTTCCACGGTGGCCCGCCTTTCCGCGCGCCCAATGGCAAGGCCGATTATAAAAGCGTCACTGAATTTGCTGTCGAGGAAGTCGAGAAACGCATATGACACGAAAAGTAGCCGTTTTCGGCAAGATGGGGGTGAATTTCGCTTCCATTATCGAGGAAAAATTTGCCGATAAATATGATGATTGGCAGGTAACAAGCTGGCCGTGCGACGACGACATAGCTGCGCGTGATGCGATTTTGGCCGATTGCGAAGCGGCGATAATGAGCGCCGATTTTATTCTGACACCGGGCAATTTTGGGGCGCTGATGGCCGCGCCAAACCTCAAAATACTGCTGCAACCCTGGGTCGGCACAGACTGGCTTGATACCGGATTTCTGCCGAAAGGGCTGCGCTTTTGCAATGCCGGTGGTCATGCTGCGCCAATGGCTGAATATGTGCTCGGCACCATGCTGGAACATGCGCTGGAACTGCGGCAAATTCATCAGGATATGCTCACCGGTAATTGGCGGCGCTCGGGCCGCAATGCAGCACCGGAAGCCCGCCATGGCGACCTTTTGGGCAAGCATGTCGGCATTGTCGGCTTTGGCGAAATTGCGCAAGCCGTTGCCGCCCGTGCCAATGCGTTTGGTATGAGCGTATCAGCAGTGGCGCGCTCACCGCGAGACAAAACCCCCGCCCCGCTGACGTGGATTGGCACACAAGCCGATTTACCCAAACTGCTGGGTGAGAGCGATTATATCATCATGACCTGCGATTTGAACGATGAGACGGAGGGCATGATTGACGCCGCCGCCTTTGGGCATATGAAAGACAGTGCTTATTTTATCAATGTCGCGCGCGGCGAAGTGGTTGATGAGGATGCGCTCTTTGAAGCGCTGACCGCCAAGCGTATTGCCGGCGCAGCACTTGATACATGGTATCGCTATCCGTCCAATGTGGCTGACGCGGAGGCCGATCCGGACCGTGGTGGGGCGTATCAAGGCTCCAAACATGATTTCAACAGCCTCGATAATGTATTGCTGACGCCGCATGTCTCGGCTCATACATTTGGTGCTGACCGCGGCCGCTATGTGTCGATCGCCGAAAGCCTGTGCAGCTATGCCGAAGGTGGGGACGCGGTGAAACGACAAGTGGTGGTCGGTACGGGTGAGAATCTCGACGGCTTTCAGATGCCATAATTTCCTATGCTGAATTGGCAACGTCCAACGGCGTTAGCCGTTGGCGGCTGGTTTTCGGGCACGGGCCACGGAGCCAAGCCTGCCCAAAACTAAACATGAATCAAATGCCCGCACATTTGATATGGCTTCGAGGTTTGTCTCGCCTAGCCTTTTCCCGTCTCGGCGGAAAGCAGGCTAAACCTCGCTCCGTTCGGCAAGCCTTTCTGCCGCGACACTCCGCCACGCAAATCACTTGGTCAATGGCTTGCCAATAAGGCGCACCATGCTAATCTTTTCTCAAATTTGATTGAGGAGAGAATGATGACAGCTTTAGACACTTTCCGCGAGGAAACGCGCAGCTGGTTGGCAACGAATTGCCCCGAATCGATGCGCACACCCATGCCCGAACGCGAGATGCCGTGGGGTGGCCGCAATGCCAGCTATCCAAATCCTGACACCAAAATTTGGATGGACAATATGGCCTCGCGCGGCTGGACCGCGCCGGAATGGCCGGCTGAATATGGCGGCGGTGGTCTGTCAAAAGAAGAAAACAAAGTGCTGCAACAAGAATTGGCAGCCATTAAAGCACGTCCGGCACTCAGCAGCTTCGGCCTATGGATGCTTGGCCCGGCGCTTTTGGAATTTGCCAGCGAAGAGCAAAAACTGAAATATATTCCGGAAATCATCAAGGGCGAAATCCGTTGGTGCCAGGGCTATTCAGAGCCGGGTGCGGGTTCTGACCTCGCCGGTTTGCAAACCAAATGTGAGGATAAGGGCGATCACTATCTGGTGAATGGCCAGAAAGTCTGGACCTCTTATGCCGATAAATGCGACATGATTTTTTGCCTCGTGCGCACCGATTCTACGGTGAAGCATGACGGCATCTCATTTTTGCTGATTGATATGGACAATGACGGCGTGGAAGCGCGCCCGATTAAACTGATTTCGGGTGCCTCGCCGTTTTGCGAAACATTCCTGACCGATGTCAAAGTGCCGAAAGAAAACCTTGTCGGCGAAATCAATAAGGGCTGGACCATTGCCAAGCGCTTGCTGGAACATGAACGCACCATGATTTCGGGCATGGGCATGGGCGCCGGTGCGGCCTCTATGGGCGGCATGGAAGCTGTGGCGAAAGAAAATTTCGGCACTGACGGCGAGAAGATAGCCAATAATGGTGTTCGCCAAGCCATCGCCGATCACAAAATGGATCAGCAGGCTTTCGGCCTGACATTGAAGCGCGCTTCGGCGGAAGCCAAAGCCGGTCAAGGCATGGGCGCGGCGTCGGCCATGTTCAAATTTTACGGCACGGAAGTGAACAAGCGTCGCTTTGAGCTGTTGCTCGATGTGATGGGCACGCAAGCATTGGGGTGGGAAGGCGAAGGCTTTGACAGCAAAGAACTTTCCGTAACCCGCTCATGGCTGCGCTCAAAAGGTAACTCGATTGAAGGCGGCACATCTGAAGTGCAGTTGAACGTCATTGCCAAACGCGTTTTGGGCCTGCCCGACGCATAAGTCGGCATTTGCCTCACCTCTAGAAGACCGGGAGATTTACTCATGGCACTCGTGCTGACTGAAGAACAAACAATGCTTCGCGACATGGCGAAGGACTTTTTCACCGAACAAGTTCCGGTGACAAATTTGCGCAAATTGCGCGATGACGAAGATGAATTGGGCTATGACAAAGCTGTCTGGGCGCAAATCGTCGAGCTTGGCTTTGCCGGTATTTTGATACCCGAAGAGCATGGCGGCACCGGTTTTGGCCCGATGGGTC
>JAKMDW010000048.1 GCA_022426245.1 Alphaproteobacteria bacterium
GCGCGGGTG
This sequence comes from Alphaproteobacteria bacterium, assembly GCA_022426245.1. Lineage (GTDB taxonomy): Bacteria > Pseudomonadota > Alphaproteobacteria > RS24 > RS24 > UBA8337. The sequence continues at coordinate 10 of JAKMDW010000048.1, forward strand.
CGTTCAGTAATCATACTTCTCTCCCAGTCTGCGAAGACGGACAGTATCCCAAACATCATTTTTCCTGTCGGGGTAGTGGTGTCTATCCCAGACTGGTGGATGAAAAGGTCGCATCCCACCGCGTGAATTTCATTTAGGAAACTGATGAGGTCTTGGAGATTGCGACCCAACCTATCCACCGACCAGACAAGGATGACATCAAACTCTTTTCGGGTTGCACCTTTTAGAAGTTCATCAAACCCCTTGCGTTGGTCGCGTCCCTTCGTCCCACTGATGCCTTCGTCAGTGTATTCTTTGACAATGGTAAGACCTTTCATCTTCGCAATTTCCCGCAAGATGTGAATTTGATTTGAGGTTTCCTGTGACCCTGAAGAAACTCTTGTGTAGATTGCACAACGCATATTACTCTCCTGTATATTGCACACTGTGTCGTAATGGATTGGATTGTCATAAAGAGTGAGAGAAATAAGTTACACACTTACTACACACTTTTAGAAAGACTAATCAAATCAATCACTTGGGGCCATGATACAATTGAGTGGGAATAAATGGCCTTTTTCATCACCAAAGTTCTAATAAGCGCATTGGTGATTGCGACGGTTACCGAGGTGGCGAAGCTGTCTGATAAATGGGGCGGGTTGATAGCGGCGCTGCCGACAACCACTTTTCTGATTATTCTCTGGATGTATTTTGAAGGCGCGAGCGATGACAAGATTGCGCGCCATGTCGGCTTCACCATGTATTTTGTGCTGCCGACCCTGCCACTGTTTTTCGCGCTGCCTTTCATCATCAACCGCTTCGGTTTTGTCGCGGCTTTTGGCGCGAGCATTGCGCTGACGGCCATCCTCATCTATCTGTTCAATCTGATTTATGCACGTTACGGCGTGTCCATTTTATAGCTTTGGAATATCGATATGTCTGATTTTGAGAATGTTACCGTGGCCCGCGAAGCCAATGTTTATTTCGACGGCAAAGTGACCAGCCGCACCATCCACACAGCCGATGGCATGCGCAAAACATTGGGCGTTATGCTGCCGGGCGATTATGAATTTGGCACCGAGGCAGCAGAGGAAATGGATATTTCTTCCGGCGACCTCGATGTGCTTTTGCCCGACAGCGATGGCTGGCAACGTATCACCGGCCCGGAAGTGTTTCATGTGCCGGCCAATGCGTCATTCAAATTGAAAGTGCATAGCATCACCAATTATTGCTGCAGCTATGCCGACTAGCCTTGCTTGCGGCGTTCTGCATGGCTAAGCTTTCTGAAAAGAAAGGGGCGCTTGATGCAGGGCATTGCCGAAAAACTTTTCCGCTCAAATACACATGGCTTTTCCAAATATGAGGAGCCGCGTCTTAGCTTAATCACCGGTTTTGGGATTAAGGGCGATGCGCATGGCGGCGAATTTGTAAAGCATCGTTGGGACGCCAAGCGCAAGCCGACGCAACCGAATTTGCGGCAAGTGCATTTGATTGCCTCTGAGGCATTGGCCGAATTAAAGCCGCTCGGCTTCGATGTGCCGGCCGGTGCGCTGGGCGAAAATATTTCCACCTGCGGTCTCGACCTCATCAATCTGCCTTTGCACACTGAGCTGACCATTGGCGATGAGGTGCGGCTGCTGGTGCATGGCCTTCGCAGCCCGTGCAAGCATATTGAGAATTACCAAAACGGCTTGCTGAAACATATGATTACCAAAGGCCCGGATGGCGAAGCGGTGCGCAAAACCGGCATTATGACCAGCGTGTTGCAAGGCGGCGAGATTGCGGCTGGCGCACCGATTAGCGTGCATCTGCCGGATGGCGAGCACGAGAAATTGCCGGTGTTGTAATGGATCTTTTGAACTTTCATCAGATCACCCCACATATCGGCACGGCCGGTCACCCACGACCTGAGGATTTTGCCACCATTGCGGCGGCCGGCTATCAGGTGGTGGTCAATTTGGCGCTGCACGATAGCGACGATGCGATTGCCGAGGAGGGGTCATTGGTGGCGCGTGAGGGCATGAGCTATATCCATATGCCCGTGGTCTGGGCACAACCAACGGCGGCACATTTCAAACAATTTTGTCGGCTGATGGACGCGCTTGAGGACAAGAAAGTGTTGGTGCATTGCCAAGTCAATGCCCGCGTCTCGGCTTTCATGTTCAAATATCTGACCTTCAAAGGCGTCAGCGAAGCCGATGCCACAACGCCGCTCATGCAACAATGGCTGCCGCAAATGGACGACACATGGAAGGCGTTTATGGCGCTTGATGAAAGCGAATTATGACAGCTACATATCAAGCTGGATGCCATTGCGGTGCGGTGCGGTTTGCCGCTGAGATGGCCGACCCGAAAGCCGAACTTTATCGCTGCAATTGTTCGCTGTGCCGCAAAAAGGGGATTATTATGAAACCCCTGCCGCAGGATGATTTCACTCTGCTGCACGGCGAAGACCATCTCAGCCTGTATCAATGGAACAAGAAAATCGCCGCGCATTATTTTTGTAAGATTTGTGGCGTCTATACCCATCATCGCCGCCGCCGCGACCCGACGCAAATCAGCATTAATATCGCGTGTCTTGACGGCATCGACATGCCGTCGGAGGATGATATTGCGGTGATAAACGGCTTGGAGCACGATTGAATATGAAAAAGCACCTCAATAAATCCCTGATTATCGGTCTGGCGCTGGGTGGGCTGGCGGCTTTGCCTGTGGGTTTTGGACTGGGCGTTTACTATCTGCCGATATTGGTCGCCAGCGACGGGGCGAGCGAAACGCAAGTCGCCGCCGCCAAAACCGCCGCGATGACCCAAGCGCTGTTCCGTAAGGATTTGAAAGGTAGCGATCGCTATCATTGGGGTGACGGCACGCTGCATTTAACGCCGGAAGGTGGACAGTATTTCTTTACACTGGAGGGCAGCGTCTCGCCCGGGCCGGATTATAAGCTTTATCTGACGCCGGAATATGTTGAAGACGAGGCAGAATTTTTGGCCATCAAAGCGCGCGCGGTGCGGGTTGCGGATATTACCGGTTTTGATAATTTCCGCGTCGATGTGCCGATGTCGATTGACCCGACGCAATATCCGGCGGTGATTATTTGGTGTGAGCGGTTTCGCGAGTTCATCACTTCAGGTCGGTTGGAAGCCAAATGAACCCTTATGTATTTCTAGTTGGGGCGATTATTTTTGAGGTATGCGGCACGATGCTGCTGCCGTTCACCGAAAACTTCACCAAGCCTGTGCCGAGCTTTGGCTTGATTGCCCTCTACACGCTGTCATTTTATCTGATGACTTTCACCCTCGGGCATATCCCGCTCGCCGTGGTTTATGCAACATGGAGCGGGCTGGGTGTGTTTACCGTCGCTTTACTCAGTTATTTCTTGCTAAATCAGAGCCTTAACTGGCAGGCGGTGGTCGGGCTCGGCTTGATTGTGACGGGTGTGATCGTGGTCAATAGTTTCGCAAAAATGCCGCCGCAATAGGCGCTTTAGGCTAATCCAAAAGGTTTTTTGATGCGTATAGAGTGCAACCAAGGGGAATTGCATGATTTCGCGCCTATCGACCTATCCGCTGAAGCGCTTGCGAAGTTGCATTATTGGCCAGCGGAAACAAACTTCGTCCTGTCCCAATCTGCCGCAATTATACGGTAAGATTGCCCTGGTGACCGGTGCCAATGACGGAATTGGCAAGGAAACGGCGCGTGGGCTGCTGCAACGCGGTGCTGAAGTCATCATGCTGTGCCGCAATATCGAAAAAGCTGAACAGGCGCGCCGCGGTTTCCTATCCGAAGGCCTCGATGCGCGAGCCATTTGTCTTGTCGAATGCGACCTTGCCGATCTCGATAGCGTGAAAGCTGCCGCGCAAGCCGTGAAATATCATTTGCACGGGCGCAAAGTTGATATTTTGGTAGAAAATGCCGGTGTTTGGGCGCGTCACTATGATGAGACCGAGCAAGGCCATGAGATTAACTTTGGCACGAATGTGCTGGGGCATTTTGCGCTGCGGCGCGAATTAATGGCTGACAGTTTGGCCGAGCGGGCGCGCATCATTATTTTGACCGGTGATATTTACATTATGGCGGAGGGCTGTTCACCAAGCTATCAATGGAGTACGCGATTGGGAGCCATGCGCGCCTATCATCGCTCAAAGCTCGGCAATTTTTGGATTGCCCGCGAATTGCAGCGTCGTCACCCTCAATTAAATGTATTCGCCGTGCACCCGGGCCTTGTTGCCAGCGGTTTGGGCGGCGGCGGCAAACTCGCCACTTGGCTGAAGCAGGCTTTGCTCATCACCCCGAAAGACGGGGCGCAAACATCCCTCATGTGCGCCAGCCAACAAGACCTGTCGCATGGCAGCTATTACCATAATGTGCATGGCGAATGTGAGTTGGATAATGCCGACCCGGCCACCAATGATGAGGCGGCCGCGCGGCTATGGGCGCGGTGTATGGAAATGACCGCCAATATGGGCCGTCCGGTGACCATTCGCCTGGCTTCTTAAGGCCCGTTTAAGATTGCCGACCCCCCCCTCTATTGATTGCCATTCTTGCTGATTTCAGCTAGTTTCCGCGCCAGTTAACCGATTGGAGACGGGTTATGTCCGTTCAACGACGAAGTGCGCGTTTAACCGTGCCGGAAATTATGGCGCGCAAAGGCCAACAGCCGATTGTCTGTCTGACATCTTATCACGCCCACACGGCGGCGCTGATTGACCCGCATGTCGATGTGCTGCTGGTTGGCGACAGTCTTGGCATGGTGATGTATGGCATGGAAAACACGCTGGGCGTGTCGCTCGACATGATGATTGCCCATGGCGCGGCGGTTGTGCGCGGGTCTGACAGTGCGCTGGTGGTGGTTGATATGCCTTTTGGCACTTATGAGGAGAGCCGCGCGCATGCGTTTCACAATGCCGCGCGCACCATGAAGGAAACCGGTTGCCAAGCCATCAAGCTGGAGGGCGGTGAGCGCATGGCCGACACGGTGCATCACCTAACCCAGCGCGGTATTCCGGTGATGGGGCATATCGGCCTGACGCCGCAAAATGTCAATGTGATGGGCGGCTTTAAAACGCAAGGCCGCAGCAAAGATGAATGGCCACAAATTGAACGCGACGCTGAAGCTCTGGCCGAAGCCGGTGCTTTTGCCATTGTGTTGGAGGGCATTGCCGCGCCTTTGGCCGATAAAATTTCAGCCGCGCTTGATGTGCCAACCATCGGCATTGGCGCGTCGGCAGGCTGCGACGGGCAGATTTTGGTGACTGAGGACATGCTGGGCTTGTCGCCGCAAGTGCCGAAATTTGTCAAAGAGTTTGCTACATTGGGCGCGCAAATCGCCAAAGCTGCGGAGGCTTATGCCAATGATGTGCGGGCGCGCAAATTTCCTGAACAAAAACACACATATGCTCTAAAAGAAGACAAAGAGTAGTTGGAGAGACGCTTTGGAAGATAATATTTTTGACGAGATTACCGCTGACTTGCGCCGCGACCGAATGGCCGGAGCGTGGGCAAAATATGGCCGTTACGTTATTGGCTTGGCGGTCGCCATTGTCATGCTGGTTGCCGGCGTTATCGGCTATGACGCGCTGCGAACCGGCCAACGAGAGGCGGCATCGGCGCGTTATGATGCACTGCTGACGCAAGTTGCTGATGCTGATGCCGATGAGAAAATCGCGCAATTTCTGGCTTTCAGCGATGCTGAAGATAATGGCTATGGCGCGCTGGCACAGTTTAACGCTGCGCTGACCCAAGCCGAAAATGGCCAATATGACAATGCGCTGGGCGGGTTTGATGAATTGGCGGGACGCCGTTCTTTGCCGAACAGCCTGCGCGATTTTGCCAGCTTGCAGGCCGCGATTATTCTGCTCGATAGCGGCGGCAGCCTTGCCGAGATAGAAGACCGCATCGGTGATTTGGCAAAAGATGAAAACGGGCTGCGGCCAATGGCCCGCGAGGTTATGGCACTGGCCTATTCGGCGCATGATAACCCGCTGGAGGCGCGCGATTTGCTGATGCAACAAATTGCCGACGGTTCGGTTAACTCTTTGGCACGCGACCGCGCAACAATTATGCTGCAAAGCGTTAGGGGCGGATTGCTGGCTCTGCCGGAAGCTGACGAAGATGAGGGCGATAAATAATGAATTTCTCGCGCGCAATTTTTCCGACTGTTTTGCCTCTTATGCTTCGGGGGCGGGTTTCAACGCTGGCGCAGGTCACCGTGATGGCGGCCTTTTTGGCGGCTTGCAGTGGCCCGTCAGATAAAGAGAAATTCGATGGCGACCGGATTTCGGTTTTGAGTTTTGAAGCGCAGTTGCGCGCCGATCCGCGTTTGGCCGATGCGGCTGTGCCGGTTCTGCCCGCTTTTCGTAATTCGACGTGGGATAATCCGGGTGGTTTTCCAAGCCATGCTTACTACCATCTTGAGCTTGACGGTCTGGGCGAGGGATACAATGTCGCGTTTGTGACCGGTAATGGCGGCAATAAATTGCTGAAAGCCCCGCCGATTGTGGCTGATGAAAAAGTGTTTGCGCTGGGTGCCGATTTGGTTGTGTCAGCGGCGGATATGAAAACCGGGGACGTGAAGTGGCGTCAATCCGTCTCGACGCTGAAGACAGATGTTAATTTTGGTCTGTCGCGCTTTTGGGCAGGCGACGAGGTTGCCGCCAATTTACGTGACGGTTTTGGGGGCGGTGTAGCCTATGGTCGGGGCCGTGTGATTGCGACGACCGGCTTTGGCGAGATTATGGCGCTGAACGGGGATACTGGCGAAATTCTTTGGCGGGTGCAAAATTCCGTGCCGTTTTCCAATGCGCCGACCGTGGGCGGCAATCGGGTTTTTGTGACCTCGCAAGACAGTCGCCTGCAAGCCTTCAACATAGAAACCGGCGAACGCATTTGGGAACATTTGGCGATTACCGAGCAGGCAACGATTATCGGCGCGACCAGCGTTGCAGTGAGCGACCAAATCGTCGTCGCCGGATTTAACTCCGGTGAGGTCGTGGCGCTCAGCCCGATTAACGGCAATGTTTTGTGGACCGACAGTCTGACCAGCCGCGGCACGCAAGTGACGCCGCTGTCGAAACTCAACGCCATTGTCGGGCGTCCGGTGATTGACCGCGATTGGGTGATTGTCACCAGTCACGGTGGGCGCACAGCGGCCATTGATATTCGGTCGGGCGAACGTATTTGGACAAAAGATGTCGGCTCCATTGAGACCCCATGGGTGATGGGCGATTATATTCTCGTCATGTCGCTTGAGGGTGCGCTGGTGTCGTTATCGCGCGAGCAGGGGCGGGTGCGCTGGCTGACGCAATTGCCGTCATTCAAAGATGAAGAAGACCGCGAAGGTCGTATCCGTTGGGCCGGGCCGCTGCTGGCCGGCGGGCAGGTTATTCTGGCTTCCTCTGACGGGCGACTGGTGACTGCCAATCCGGTCAGTGGAGAAATTATCGGCTTTCAAGATATTGAAGAGCCGGTCAATGTCACGCCAATTGTCGCTGAAGGCACGCTTTATGTGCTGACCGATGAGGGTTCGCTCATCGCGCGGCGTTAGGGACAGCACATGGTTCATCTTGCGTCCCATCCTTTCATTCTGGCGATTGTCGGGCGACCCAATGTCGGTAAATCGACGCTGTTCAATCGGCTGGTTGGGCGCAAGTTGGCGCTGGTTGATGACCAACCGGGTGTTACCCGCGACCGCCGCTTTGGCGACGCCAAGCTGGGTGATTTGCGTTTTCAAATTGTTGATACGGCGGGTTTTGAAGAGGGTAAGTCCGGTTCATTGGAAGCGCGTATGCGTGGCCAAACTGAGGCGGCGATTGCCGAGGCCGATATGGTGCTGATGCTGACCGATGCGCGGGTCGGCATTCTGCCCGAAGATGAGCTGTTTGCGCGCTTGCTGAGGAAAGCCAATGTGCCGGTCATGCTGGCGGCCAATAAGGCGGAGGGCAATGCCGGTGAGGCCGGGTTGAACGAGGCCTTTAGGCTGGGGCTGGGCACGCCATTTGCCCTATCGGCTGAGCACGGCAATGGCACGGATGAATTGTATCAGCAATTGCGCGAGGCTAAATTAGCCCATGAGCAAGCGCATGAAGCGCAATTTGAGGATGTGCTGCGCGGCTTGCCCGATGACGACGAAGCCGACGCGGATTTCGACCCTGACCGACCATTTGAAGATGACCCTGACAAGCCGCTGCGCGTCGCTATTTTGGGGCGGCCCAATGCCGGCAAATCGACGCTGATAAATTTTCTGCTTGAGGATGATCGGCTGCTGACCGGCCCCGAAGCGGGCATTACCCGCGATAGTATTTCTGTCAACTGGACATGGCAAAGCGATGCCGCGCCAAATGGCGCGCGCCCGATTACGCTGTGGGACACGGCCGGTGTGCGGCGCAAATCGCGGGTGACCGAGAAGCTGGAGAAGCTGTCTGTGGCCGATGGCCTGCGCGCGGTGAAATTCGCCGAAGTGGTGGTGCTGCTCATCGATGCGACCAGCCCGTTTGATAAACAGGATATCCAGCTTGCTGATTTGGTTGAGCGCGAGGGCCGCGCGCTGGTGATTGCCATTAATAAATGGGACTTGAAACTCGACCGCAAGCAAGTGCGCCAAACCGTCAATGATGCCCTGCTGCGGGCGCTGCCGCGCCTGCGTGGTGTGCCGGTGCTCATGCTTTCGGCGCAAACCGGCAAGGGCGTTGAAAAATTGATGCCCGCCGTGCAGCAACAATATGAATTATGGAATGCGCGCATCGGCACCTCCAAGCTCAATCGCTGGTTGGGCGAGGTGATTGACCGCCACCCGCCGCCTGCCGATAAGGGGCGTCCGGTGCGGTTGCGCTATATCACCCAGGCCAAATCGCGCCCGCCGACATTTGTCAGTTTTTCCAGTCGCGGCCATGCCGTGCCCGAGAGCTATCAGCGATATCTGGCCAATAATTTGCGCGAGACATTTGCGCTTGATGGTGTGCCGCTGCGGATTTTTATCCGCAAGGGCAAAAACCCATATGAAGATCGCTGAGCGTTCGAAAGCAAATAAGTTAAACCGAAGAAAATATCAGAAATTAACGGTCTTTTAGCGCGGCTCGGTGTCCATTAAAACATGGTCAAAACAATAAGCCGACGGAGAGTCGCAATGGAAGTCGTTAAATCTCGTCAGCGCCCAAGATGCGCCGACTGCCGGTCATCCGCCGTGGTGTTGGAAGGCCAAAGCGTTTGGCATTTGCCGTCGCAAAGCTGGCGCACCGTGCAGCCCAAGCTGGAGCAATCGCCAACCGGCAAAATCACCGCCACGGACCCGCGCGTCGGCTTCTTCTGCCAAGACTGCGAAGGCTATGTCGCCGTCATAATGGGTAAGGGGTGAACATGGCTGGGAAGACAAACCAACTGCGCTGCGCCGAATGCGGTTCTTCCGATATTGTGCTGGAGGGGCAAGGCGTGTGGAATGATGAAGGGCAAAGCTGGATAATTCCCGAACCCGATTTGGAAGAAATTAACGGCGTTTGCTATCCGATTGATGAGACCAGTTTGTTCTTCTGCCGAAGCTGCCACGATGCAGTGGGGTGTTTAGCTAGCTGACACGCAAACTACCATCTGCTTCCTCGAGTAGAAATTCACGAATGTCTTTCTTGCTATCATCATCGGCGAAATGCGCCATGCGGTGGTGATGGGCGCAGAGCACCGATAAATTCCAAACGCCATCCTCGCCACCATCGCAAAGCGGGATAATATGATGCACTTCGATATAAGGCTGTCCGTCTGACTTGTTGAAGCGATTGCTGCAGTTGCAAATTAAACAATCCGTGCCGAAAGTCTGTTTAGCTTGCCTCGCCCAACCGCTATCGCGCACGAAGGTTTCAACAAAATGTTCGCGCTTTTCAGGCAGCACGCGAATTTGGTTGGGTTGTAATGGTGTTTGTGGGTTATCGGCCAGCCCCGCAATCGGTTCGCGCAAATCTTCCCAAATATCAGCTTGTTCAATTGCGGTTCGCTCATGGTTGAGTAGGGCAAGATTGCGAAGCGTATATGCGCCGTGATTGTTCACAAAAGTGATGATGCCCTCGTCGCGCAGAACTTGAAGCTGCTGACGCACTTTGGCGGCGACATTTCTGTTTTTAGGCCGAAACGCTTGTAGGAAAGCCAGCCGCTCCTCCAAAAACTCGGCAAGAAAAAACGTGCGCGAACCATGCTGATTGCAATAGTCCATCACTTCCGAAAGGATGTGTTGTTTCCAAGTAACCGCCATCACGCCCCGCAATGCACGCAAGGAGTGACGCGGGCGTGGAAGGTAAGCGCTTTGTCCAGCGCGGTTTGCACATCGGCATGGCTGCCGAGGTCGATGCGCTCGGGGTCGGGCACAAGCAGGCCGCAGCCCTCTTTATGCACTTCATAAGAGCCGTCGGGCAGGGGCTTCGGATTGATGTGATAAAACGCCATAGCACGCTCCTTTTTATTTTTATTAAGGAAAGCCTAGCCTATTCGGGCAGGGGAAATCTACCTTTTGAAATCGACGATTTGGCCGGTGCGGGTTTCGCTGGTCGAGAGAAGCTCAAGGAATAAGGGCGCGACATCGGCCGGGCCGGGCAGGGTGTCGGGGTCTTCGCCCGGCATGGCTTGGGCGCGCATGGCGGTGCGTATCGGCCCGGGCGACACCAGATTAACCCGCAGCGCGTCGTTTTCATGCTCATGCGCCCAGCTTCTCACCAGCGCGTCCAGCGCCGCCTTGCCGGAGGCATAAGCCCCCCAGAACGGACGGCATTTTTGCGCAGCACCGGATGTGGTGAAAACCGCGCGCGGCGCGTCGGCCTGCATCAGCAGCGGCTCCATGGCGCGAATGAGCCGCGCATTGGCGGTCACATTTATCGCCAGCACTTTGGCCAAATCATCGGGGTCGATATGGCTGACCGGAGTGAGCGGCCCCAACACACCGGCATTGCCGACCATCATGTCGAGCTTGCCCCAACGCTCGGCAATGCTTGCGCCCAAACGGTCGAGCGCGTCGCCATCAGTGAGGTCGAGCGGCACACCGGTTGCCTCGCCATTGCTTTTCTTAATCAGGTCATAAAGCTCTTCAAGTGCGCCTTGCGTGCGCCCCAGCATCAGCACATGTGCGCCTTCTGCCGCCAATGCTTGCGCCACCGCCCAGCCAATGCCGCGCGTCGCGCCGGTCACCAGCGCCAATTTGCCCTCAAAACGCATGTTAACCCTGTTCCGCCAGCAGCGAGAGTTGGTGCAGTTTTTCGTCGCCTTGCTGGTCGGTCAATCCGGTGGGGTAGTCGCCGGTAAAGCAATGGTCGGTAAATTGTGGCCGCTCGGCATTGCGCCCTTCGGGATGGCCCATTGCTTTGTAAAGCCCGTCAACGCTCAAAAAAGCCAAACTGTCGGCACCAATATGGGCGCGCATTTCTTCCAGCGTATTTTGCGCCGCCAAAAGCGAGTCTTGGTCGGGCGTATCAATGCCATAGAAATCCGGGTGGGTGATGGGCGGTGCGCCAATGCGCATATGCACTTCGGTTGCACCCGCATCGCGCATCATCTGCACGATTTTCACCGAAGTTGTGCCGCGCACAATCGAGTCATCAATCAGAATAACGCGCTTGCCCTCGACATGAATGCGATTGGCATTGTGCTTCAGCTTCACCGAGAAAGCGCGAATGCTTTGCTGCGGTTCAATAAAGGTGCGGCCAACATAGTGATTGCGAATAATACCAAGCTCAAACGGCACGCCCGAGGCATTGCCATAGCCAATCGCTGCCGGCACGCCGCTATCGGGCACGGGTATCACCACATCGGCATCGACATGGCTTTCCTCGGCCAGCTGGCGACCGAATTCCTTGCGGCACTCATAAACACTTTTGCCGCCAACCATGCTGTCGGGGCGTGCGAAATAGATATATTCAAAAATACAGGGGCGCGCTTCGGTCGGCGGAAACGGCTTAATGCTCTCAATGCCGTCATCGGTTATGACAACAATCTCACCATTTTCCACTTCGCGGACAAATTTTGCACCGATAATGTCCAGCGCGCAGGTTTCGGAAGCAAGGATATAGGCTCCGTCCAGCTTGCCAATCACCAGCGGGCGAATGCCCAGCGGGTCACGCGCGCCAATAAGTTTCTTATTGGTCATCACCACCAGCGCATAAGCGCCTTCGATTTGAAATAGTGCATCGGTGAAGCGCGACAATGTGTTGATGCGCTTGGAACGGGCGACAAGCTGCAAAATCGTTTCAGTGTCTGAGGTTGACTGAAAAATCGCGCCTTGTTTGACCAATTCATCGCGCAAGGTCAGCGCATTGGTGAGGTTGCCATTATGCGCGATGGCAAAGCCGCCGCCGGTCAAATCAGCAAATAGCGGCTGCACATTGCGCAAAATCGTTTCGCCGGTGGTTGAATAGCGTACATGGCCGACAGCGGCCGTGCCTTGCAACTGGTCCAGTATATTGGCTTTGGTGAAATGGTCGGAAACGAGGCCGAGGCGACGCTCGGCAAAAAAGTTTTTACCGTCAAAGGAAACAATACCGGCCGCTTCTTGGCCGCGATGTTGCAGCGCGTGCAGCCCTAATGTGGTTAAAGCGGCGGCGTCAGCATGGCCGAAAATGCCAAATACACCGCACTCTTCGCGAAGTCGATCACCATAAAGCGTATCTTGAGGGTTGTCGCTCATTTGACCCCTTCCGTGTTACGGATCAAGCGTTCCATCTGGTCGCGTTCGGTCTGTTTATAGCCCGTGTCCGCCTCACTGTCTTGCACTTCCTCAAC
>JAKMDW010000067.1 GCA_022426245.1 Alphaproteobacteria bacterium
TGATGTCGCCTATGATAAAATAGAGGCTGGCAGTTAGGGAGATTTTATGACTGATAAACCGATGCGCTTGCGCCGTTCGCAGCTTGCCGTGCCCGGCAGTAGCGAGAAAATGTTGACCAAAGCTGCCACCTCTGCTGCCGACCATGTTTTCTGCGACCTCGAAGATGCGGTTGCGCCCTCGGCCAAACCGGCGGCGCGCGACACGATTGCCGAGGCGTTGAACAATCTTGATTGGGGTCAAAAAACGCGTTGCGTGCGGGTCAATGATATCGGCACGCAATGGTGTTACGAGGACATCATCACCCTTGTTGAAAAAGCCGGCGAAAATATCGACACGATTATGCTGCCCAAACCGCTTAATGCGGCTGATGTCCAATTTGCCGACACGCTGCTGAGCCAGCTTGAAATGAAGCTGGGTCTGACGCGGCGCATCGGGCTTGAGGTGCTGATTGAAGAAGTCGAAGCCATGCAGAACATTAAGGAGATCGCCAATAGTTGCGCGCGCCTCGAATGTATGATTTTCGGCATGGGTGATTACGCCGCCAGTCAAGGATTGGTGATGGAAAATATCGGCCTGTCGGAGAGCTATCCGGGCGATATTTTCCACTATCCGCGTTATCACATGACCATTGCGGCACGGGCCGCGGGTCTTGATGCGGTGGACGGGCCGTTTGTCGATTTCAAAAATGACGCCGCTTATCGCGTCGAATGCCAACGCGCCTTAACGCTTGGCATGGTTGGAAAATGGGCCATTCATCCGGCGCAAATCGAGCCGGCGCTTGAGGCATTTTCGCCCAGCCAAGACAGTGTCGATTTCGCCCGCGAGGTGATTGCAGTTTATGAAAAAGCCGCCGCTGACGGACTGGGGTCGGTCGGACATAAAGGGGTAATGGTCGATGCGGCCTCGGCACGCTTGTTTCAAAACACCGTCAATCGCGCCAATTTAATCGGTATGTAAATCGGCCAAAAGCCTATTCGGCTCTAGCCAGGCGACGCAGGCGAAAGCCAAGCATCAGAATTAACAGGCATGCCAATGTGCCCAGCGTATCGCCGATAATGAAAGTGATGATAACTTCAAGGTGCAATTCACTGCTCATGGTGTCTCCCAAAGCCAGCATATTGCCCGCCGTATTGAATATGGAACTGATAAAGCCCAACAAAACCAAACTGCGCCAATGCGATATGGTCATATTGGCTAGACTGATATCAATGCGGCTAAAGCGGAACAGTTGCATGGTGATAAAGACGCATAGACTACCGGCCAATACGGCGACCACATTTTTCACCGTGTCTGCGCCGTGCCAGTAGAAGATCCTATACAATAGCAAATGCGCAATAAGCAGAGGTAAAATGGCTTTTTCCCGATACAGCCATGTGGCAATGACCCGCACCCCATGGGGCAGGAAAACCAGCGCCGCATATTGAGAAACATTGGGAAAAACCGACTGTTGGGTTGGAAAAACCACTTTATTGACCAAGACAAAAGTCAGCAAGTAACAGCCAATGATAACCAACATTATCGGATAAAATTGCGCCGCCCTAGATTTTACAAAAGTAAACATTTTCCTAGCAACGCAGAATCATTTGACAGAGTGTATTTTATTCTTGTTTTTTTCTTTGCTCAGTCCTCTCACCAATTGCGGCATTTCAAACAAGGCCTTGAAATACCAATCGCTCGTGGCCAAGCCTTTTTCTGTGCACTGCACCAAGCCATCCACCGTATATTCTAACGCGCCGGCCTCCACCATTAAATCGCAATAGCGTTTGGCGCTTCGGTACGAGCCGCAAAAAGGAAGTTTAGAGATATTGTAAACCGTGACCGGCACACCGATCATATAGACATAGGCACCGATAAAGCAGGTTTCAACCACATGGGTCAAATCACCGCTCACGGTCTCAGAAAGGTCAAGAAAGATGCTTGCTGCCGCGCGATACTTATCGCGAATGTCACTCGAAACGTCGTTCTCAGTCATAGACATAAAATTATTAGGAAATCAGCTGGCGCACAATATAGGCATATTGCCTAGAGATTCTGAGTGCGCCCTATTTCAGCCGATAAACACCTTTGGCGCGGCCTTCCGGCAACACCAAATATTGCTTTGCCAAAAGCCCGGAAAGACCGCGGAAAAAAGTCGGGTTGGGCAAATCTGTGCATAGCGCGTGCAATTTTAAATTGCGCGAGTAAACATAATCGCCTTCTTCTAACCCGCCTTGTAAGCTCGACATGGCCGATAATATGGCCTTTTCAGCCGAGGATAATTTGGTCAGCCCCAAGTCCTTCTCCATCGAATGCAACATGGATTTTAAGGCGGCGTATTGTTCGAGTTGAGACATTCTACTAACCTGTGCTTTTGTGACACGATTACATCATATTAGAGCGTTTGACAAAATATTCAACCAAGCCCCATACTCGCCGCCGCATTGGCAGTTGTCCATGCTCAAACGTCGAAATACAAATGGGAAGAAGATGAACAGTTTTAATCCAAACTTCAAAACGCTGATGGGGCCCGGTCCCTCCAATATTGACCCGCGCGTGCTGCAAGCCATGTCGCGCCCGATTATCGGTCATCTCGACCCGCAATTTATTGATCTTATGGACGAGATTAAGGCGCTGTTGCGCTATGCTTATCAAACTGAAAACGCGCTGACCTTTCCGGTATCTGCGCCCGGCTCGGCCGGCATGGAAACCTGCTTTGCCAATCTGGTAGAGCCCGGCGACAAAGTGCTGGTGTGCGTTAATGGCGTCTTTGGTGGCCGCATGAAGGAAAACGTCATTCGCTGTGGTGGCGAGGCGGTGATTGTCGAAGACGCGTGGGGCACCCCGGTCTCACCCGACAAAGTCGAAGACGCCTTGAAGGCCAATCCTGATGTTAAAATCCTCGCCTTTGTTCATGCCGAAACCTCAACAGGTGTCTGCTCAGACGGCGAAGCTCTGGCCAAATTGGCACAAGAGCATGACTGCTTGACGATTATGGATTGCGTCACCTCGCTGGCCGGTGTGCCGGTAATGATCGACGATTGGGGCATTGATGCCGCCTATTCAGGCTCGCAAAAATGCCTGTCCTGCCCGCCCGGCCTGTCGCCGGTCACATTTTCCGAGCGCGCGATTGAGCATATTCGCAAGCGCAATACACCGATACAAAGCTGGTTCCTCGACCTGTCATTAGTGATGGATTATTGGTCGGGTGACGGCGCGCGCTCTTACCATCATACCGCCCCGATTAACGCCATGTATGCGCTGCATGAAAGCCTCTTGCTGGTGCGCGAAGAGGGGCTGGAAGCCGCTTGGGCGCGCCATAAACAACATCACGCGGCGCTGAAGGCCGGGCTGGAAAAATTGGGGCTGAGCCTTTTGGTCGAAGAACCCTATCGCCTGCCGCAAATGAATTCAGTGCTTATTCCCGATGCGTTGAAACCGCGCGAGGCGGATATACGCAAAACCCTGCTGGCCGAATATAATTTGGAAATCGGTGCCGGTCTCGGTGCTTTGGCCGGAAAGATTTGGCGTATCGGCCTGATGGGCTTTGGTGCGTCAGAGGAAAATGTGCGCACCTGCTTAAACGCCTTGGAAGAAGTGCTTTAAGGCATAATTATCCGCCCATGGGCGGATTGATTAACCATCGCCGCGCGCGCCTTTGGCTTCTTCTTCGTCGCGGCGCTTGGCGGCAAGGCGTCTCTCAATCGAGCGGATCCAACGAAATGCGTCTTTGGCGACATCATCATCGTCACCGGCTTTGCGGAAAGCCTTAATGGCGTCGTCAAAGTCTTCCAATCGGAAACGTGCAATTCCCAATAACAGCCAGCTATCGGCCGCATTGTCCAAACCGCCCTTATTCAGCGCTTTGACCAGAGCCCGTTCGGCTTTGCGCCATTCTTCATCTTGCACATAAGACTGCGCCAGTTGGGCATAAAACTTGCCCTTATCCGACATCTCGGCAGCGCGGGTGAGCGGGGCAATGGATTTTCCCCATTCGCGCGCATGCATATAAGATTGCGCCAGCAATTCGTAATTTTTCTCGGTCTTATCAATCGCCCCGCCATCAAGGCCGGTCTGCAAAACCTCCGCCGCCTTAATCGGCACATCATGATACAGATATAGCTGCGCGATGGATGATAATTCTTGAGAGCTCGTCAACATGCCCTGAACATGCATGGCGCGCTGGGCCACAAAGCCCAATTTTTCTTCGCCCGCATCATAATAAATCGCCGCCAATTGCTGCCAGAATACTTTCACACCCGGCCAGCGCTCAACCGCATCCTCCAAAATCGGGCGCGCCTCTTGGTAGCGCTCCTCCTGCAGTAAGACGGATAGCAAAATCCGCGCCCATTGCTGTTTGGGTTCCTCAGCTTTTGACAGGGCTTTTCGAATGGCTTGTTCGGCCAAGCGCAAGTCTTCAAGGATAATATGAATTTGCGCCTTGAGCGCGAACGGGTCAGCGCCCGGTTCATCTTCTTGGGCATCGAACCATTGACCCAAAAGCACCAGCGCTTTTTGCGGCTTTTCTTCAACCAGATTAAGCTGCGCCAAATTATAAGTCAGGCTCAACACAATGCCTTGCGGCAAGTTACCCGTCGCAATAGCGCGCTCGAAAGCGGCAATGGTCGCCGGATAGTCGCCCTTACCGGCATGCACAAAACCGATGGTCTGAATCGCCACGGCTTTTTCATAAGGTTTAAATCGCGCGCCATCAATAATCTGCTGCAAAGGCGCAAAAGCCGCGTCATATTTATCCTCCGCCATTAATTCTTGGGCTTCTTCAATCAGGCGAAAAGCGGCCTTGCCCAAAACCTCCGAGCGTCGGGTTTTCGGTTTTGACGGTTTTTCTTTCTTAGATTTTTTCTGGGATTCTTTCTGGGCTTCTTGTGCCATTGCCGTCGACACGCCGATGTGCCCAAGCGGCCCAATCGATGGGGCCAGTAGAAGCAGACACACAAATAGCGATACAGATAATACCAAAGCGAGCGGGGTCCGGGTCGTGTGTTTCATAGCCCCCATCCTATTCAGCTATATTAAAGCTAATCAATTGGCGCACACCCGGGCGCATGGTCGGGCGACCATCTTGCATTTTCGGGCGGTATTTCCATTTCTTAATCGCGTTCAGCGCAGCCCGGTCAAACATGCCTTTCGGGTCGGCCTCAATCACCATCAGATCAACCGCTTGGCCAAGCTGGTCAATTGTGAATTCCAACAGCACCCACCCCTCAATGCCACGCGACAAAGCGCGGCTCGGATAGCGCGGCAGCACCCGCACAATGGCCAGCGTATCACCGTCAACCGGCGCGTTTAAGTTCATGCCACCCAGTCCGAACTGGCTCAAATCAGCGCTCATACTGGCCTTATCTACATTCGGGCGTTGCGCTTGCGTCAATTTGGGCGGCGGTGGCGGCTCGTCGGGCTTTTGCTGGCTTGGACGTTTCAGCGCACGGTCTTTGGTATTCACATCCTCGTCGCGCTCGACGCGCACAAAATCAATACCAATGGTCGCCAGCTCGTCGGCAATTTCATAATCCTGTCCGGTCACCAGCACTTTCATGGTCAAAAACAAGGCCATGGTGGTAACGACGGCGAGCGCCGCTGAGGTGACAAACCGTGCCGATAGGCTCTGCGTCATTTTTCTTCCGCCGCAATGGAAATGGCACCGACACCGGCCAAACGCACCTGATCCATAATCTCGACCAGCACGCCGGTTGCGGCTTTTTTATCGGCCTGTATCACCGCCCCGCCTTGCGGGTTTTCAGCGTGCAGGCGTTCCACATTGGCGCGCACAGCCGCCAGATCAATCTGCCGCCGATTGATGAAAATCTCATTATTCTCGCCGATCGCAATCAAAATGCCGACGCGGCTTTGTTTGACCGCCGTCTCGGCATCAGGGCGCGTGACATCAAGGCCGCTTTCTTTCACAAAAGTGGCGGTGACAATGAAAAAAATGAGCATGATGAAGACAATGTCGAGCATTGGCGTCATATCGATACCGGCTTCTTCTTCCTGACGGGCGCGTCTTCTTCTCATATCTCTATCCTAGTGGCTGTCGCGCTTCGGGCTTCATCTCAGTCCGAAAGTATCAAGCCATCCTCCAAATGTTCGACCGAGCGCTTGGCTTTGCGCTCAAGATTATTGATAAAAAACAATCCCGACAAGGCCACAACCATACCGGCCATGGTCGGCAATGTGGCCTTTGAAATACCCGCCGCCATAGCACGTGCATTGCCCGAGCCGGTGATTGCCATCACGTCAAACACTTCCACCATGCCGGTCACCGTGCCCAGCAAACCTAAGAAAGGGGCCAATGCCACCAACACTTTAATATAAGGCAAATTGGCCTCGGCTTTGATGCGGGCATCGGAAATAATCATTGTGCGAATGCGATGCGCCGCCCAGCTTTTATGTTCCTTACGCGCCTGCCATTCGGCCTGACGGCTGGCAACCAGATGTTTAAACGCACCGCGAAAAAAACTATAGCGCTCGTAAATCAACGCCCAAAGCACCAAAGTGACGAGCATTATCAGCATCAACACATCGCCGCCAAGTTCAAGGAAATCGCGGACGCCGCGTATGGCCTCAAGCGGGTTCAAGAACAAAAACAGGATATCGCCAAACGTCACCGTCTCGCTCCGCTATTTGCTTTCGGCATGAGCGGCAATTAATCCGGCCGCCTGCTCTTCAAGAATTTGGACAATCTCACGCGACCGCGTTGCGGCTACTGAATGCAGCAGCAAAATCGGAATGGCAACGACCAGACCCAGCACGGTTGTGACCAGCGCTTGAGAAATACCACCGGCCATTAGTTTCGGGTCGCCCGTGCCAAACAGCGTAATCGCTTGGAAGGTCAAAATCATACCCGTAACCGTGCCTAAAAGACCCATAAGCGGGGCGACGCCTGATAGAAGTTTCAACAGGGCGAGATGTTTCTCCAATGCCGGCATTTCTTTCAAAATCGCATCGTCGAGTTTTAATTCCAGCGTTTCAATATCGGTTTTCGGATTGGCCTGATATACCGCCCAAATGCGCGCCAGCGGCGTGTCGCCGCCGACAGAAGCCGTATCACCGGCGGTCATTTGCGTTTTCACTTGGCGTGACATAAGCGTCAGACGGGTAATGCGCTCCATCGCCAGCCCAACACCAAACACACCCAGCAAGATAATAATATAGCCGACCAAACCGCCCTGGTTGACCCGCTCAAATAATGTCGGCATTTGCAGGAACAGGTTCAAAATAGCGCCGCGCGACGGGTCAATGGGTGCAGCCACCAGTTCACCGGCATCGCCATCCCATACATCATCCGCCGCATCGCCAAAGCGTGATGGCGGCTGGCGACCCAAATCGGCATAGCGATTATCACCGGCATAGCGGACAAATGCGCCATCAGCCAAAGCGGTAAACGGGCCGATGCGCAGAATTTCAGTTTGGCGCAAAGAACCGTCGAGATTGACCACCTCGCCGGTGAAGCGTTTCACCTCGCCTTGCGCGGTCATTTCTTCTTGCAGCGCGAACCATAAATATTCGAGTTGCTCCATTTCGGGCAGACCTTTGGTCTTGGCCAAAACCGATAAGGGCGCGCTCCGGTCTTTCAACTCGCCGGAGATGACGCTCTCATCAATCTGCGCTTTTGTTTCACCCGCTACTTGGCGGACAATGCCGAATAATTCGCCATATACGCCGAGGCGCTCATTAAGAAGACCCTCAAGCTCAGCCAGCTTCACTTCATTATCTGCAAAGCTTTTCTCAAGCCGTTCAGAGCGCGCTTCTTCGCGCTTAATGGCGTTTTGGGTGCGCGTCAGCAGGGTTTTTTGACGATTGCGATTATCGCGAAACTCTTTTTCGCGCGCCGCAAAATCGGCATTATCACTGACCCGACCCTGCCGCACTTGCTCAAGCAATTGCTGCAGGGTAATCGCATCGGATTGTGGTTTCTCAGCCTTGCCTTCCTGCGCCACCGCCGGTGCAGAAATGCTGATGATAAGCGAAAGAGCAATAAGTCCGGTTGATAAGAATTTCATCATTTTGATCCCTTCTTGCCCCTATTGCCCGGCCAGAACCGGCACGACCAGAAGGTCAGGCGCGGCCTGTTGTTTGGCAATACGCAAAGCACTGCGCAATTCGCTGTTGAAATCGCCTTCGAGATCGACAAACCGGTTTTGCGCCTTGTCCCAAGCGCCGCTCTCATCGCCATCAAGTGTTTGATAGACCAAAGCGACCCGACCGATACGCAAGAATGATACGGTGCGCGTCTCGCCATTAATGTCCATCTCGCCTTCATAGGCTTCAATGGTGCGGCCATATTCATTTTCAATCTCATAGGCTTCAAGAATTTTACGATATTTCTCCGCCGGATTGGCGTCTGAGCGATCCATCAAAGCGCGCAAATTGGCGACCCGCGCCTTGCGGTCGCTGGCCAGAAACGGCACATCGAGCGTTACAAATTGCTCCAGCGCGTCAATCATGCGGAACATGAGCGGCATAATGGTGCGGTCAACATTGGTGACATCATCGATCTGGCGGCGAATGGAAACCATTTCGGTTTTTTGCGCCTTAATCAGCTTTTCCAGTTGAGCATTATATTCGCGCAAAGAGGCAAGCTGCTTCAGCGCCGCGCGATATTCGCGCGTCATGGTGTCGGTCTCATCATCAAGCTTATCAATGCGCGATTGCGAAGCCGCACCGTCAGCGGTGGCCGATTGGGCTGTTTGTGTCACCGACTGCAAATCTTGCGCATGAACAGATGCACATGTCATGAAAACCAGAGTAGCAGTAATTATAATTGATGACTTGTTGACAGATTCAAAACCCATTTTCGACCTCCTGAGATTATTATTATTTGACTGGCCAAATAGCTCACTAGCATCATATAGGCCTCCACGCATATGAAAACTGTTCGATTGAGCAGACTCAAATCCTAACCAAAACTAAATCAACGGCAGCGAAAAAACGGCGGGAGCCGCTTTTGTTAATTTTCACATGCTGCTTCTTCATAATTCTAGCCTCATTATACATAGACAGTTTGGTAATGCAAATTTAACCTGCCAATGTCGTTGCTCATGGCGCTTTTTCGGACAAAATCAAGCTCAGAAAATTTTGATGCGCGGGCCGCGCAGGGGCGGCAGTTTTTCCGTTTCGGGCAATTCGCATATGCGGTCCATATAGGTTGTGCTGCCATCGGCATATTCCCAGACCAATTGCGCGCCCTCCATATAGCGGCGCACGACGGTCGGCCCCCACCCAAAAACACGGAAGTTCAGTTTCTTGTACTGCCAAATCATCGAGGCTGAGGTGCGCGGGCAATAGGCTTTCTCACCCAGCGTAAACAACACCATGCCTTCCGTATCATCGGTGTTCAGGCCGCCCGTGCTGTTTGGCCCATAATCATGAATAATG
>JAKMDW010000112.1 GCA_022426245.1 Alphaproteobacteria bacterium
TACCCGCACCACCGCCCCCGGTAATGCTGAGGCGTAAAACGCCGCGCCCTGTAGGCACGTGCTCTGCCAGCACGGCAATAGCGCCCGCCCGTAAAGCATCATCGCCATAGGGATTATCCAGATCAAAGGCATGACACGCCGCCGCCAGCCGCGCCATATGCGCTTGCCAAAATTGCGGTATGCCATTGATTACCAGCAGGGTTTCAAACACGCTTTCGCCCAGCAGCAAGCCTCGGTCTTGAGCCGAGAACGCGTTATCCGCATCGCGTAATTCGCCGTTCAGCCAAATCATGCGGCGTCCTTCCGGCAATTGGCGAGGCTCAGAAAATTATCAATCATGCGGCGTCCATCGGGCGTCAGAATGCTTTCAGGGTGAAATTGCACACCGTAAAGCGGGCGGGTTTTGTGTTTGAACGCCATGTTCTCGCCGCGGTCGCTATGGGCCAATGACACGCAATCTTGCGGCAATGCCTCAACAATCAGTGCGTGATAGCGCCCTGCTTCAAACGGATTTCCCATGCCGTCAAACAGCGCATCACCCGCATGGTGAATGGCCGAGGCCTTGCCGTGGCGTGGCTCTTGAGCGCGTTCAACCGTGCCGCCTAAATGCTGGGCCAAAGCCTGATGGCCAAGACAAATGCCAAGCACCGGAATATCGGGCGATAATTGCCCCAATAAGGGCAATGTCAATCCGGTCGTGTCGGGTCGTCCGGGGCCGGGCGATAAAATAATGGCTTGCGGCTCGAGCGCCAGTACCGCGGCGACATCGCTGTCTTGGCGTAGTATGCGTGTCGCGTGACCGGCCTCGCGAATATAACGCGCCAGCGTTTCCACAAAGCTGTCAAAATGGTCAATGACGACAATCATCAGGCCACTTCTCCGGTCTTTGTGTCTGCCAAATAGCCATCGACATCAACGCCCAGCGCGCCCATCAGGCTGCGGGCTTTGTTCAATG
Source organism: Alphaproteobacteria bacterium (assembly GCA_022426245.1). Classification (GTDB taxonomy): domain Bacteria; phylum Pseudomonadota; class Alphaproteobacteria; order RS24; family RS24; genus UBA8337. The sequence continues at coordinate 956 of JAKMDW010000112.1, forward strand.
TCTCAATATATTCGGCCTGCGGCACGCTGTCGGCAACAATGCCGCCGCCGACGTGAAAGCTGATCTGGCGGCCGCGAATTTCTGCCGTCCGAATGATGATATTCGTGTCCATGCGCCCATCAAAACCGATATAGCCGAGGCTGCCATAGCTCGCCCCGCGCGGTGTTTTCTCATATTCACCGATAAGCTGCATGGCGCGAATTTTCGGCGCGCCGGTGATTGACCCGCCCGGAAAACAATCGGCCAATACCTGCACAGGCGAGACATTGTCTTTCACCTCACCCTGCACGGTGGAAACCAAATGATGAATATTGGCAAAGCTTTCCAACGCGCACAGCTGCGGCACATGAATGGAGTTGAGCCGACAGTTTTTGGCCAAATCATTGCGCAATAGGTCAACAATCATCACATTCTCGGCGCGGTCTTTCTCGCTGGCTGCCAAGGCGGCTTTGACGGCCGCATCTTCTATCGGGTCGGTTGTACGCTTTTGCGTGCCCTTAATCGGGCGCGTTTCCACTTGGCCATCGGCCATTAGCAAAAAACGCTCCGGCGAGGCTGATGCAATGGCGCGGTCTGTCAGCCTAAAGAAAGCCGAGAATGGCGCGGCCCCGATGCGGCGCAACCGCCGATAATAAGACAGCGCATCATCATCTGCACTCAGTTCAGCGCTGAAGGATTGTGCCAAATTCGCTTGAAAAATATCGCCGTCCAAAATATGCGCCACCACATGGGCGACGGCTTGGCAGTAGGCCGATTTTGAAAAATTACTTTGCGGCAGCGCGGGCAATGGCCCGGGTAATGGCCCGGCCGGTGAGGCAGATGCAAGCGGAGGCAGCATTTGGTTCGGCACACCAGTCAGTCGGTTCTGCCAGCGCGAAATATCCTGGCGCGCTGCGTCGGCGCGGGCGGCCGCATTTTCTTGGGGCAGGCCGGTGGCGATAATGAAGCAGCGTTGCGCGTTATGGTCGAACGCCAAAACGCTGCCATAAAGCCCGACCGTCATGGCGTGTTGTTCTTTGGCGTGTGCCTCGTTTTCAGTGTCAAAGGCATCGTCGAGCCCGAAACCCAAATCATAGCCGAACAATCCGGCAGCACCGCCCCGAAATGGCGGCAATTGGTGGTCTATCTCAGGCGGTAAATCGGCCCATAGGGTTTTATGCGCGGCCAGTTTGTCGTCAAGCGCGGCCAAGCCGGCCTTGGCGTTTTGCGCCGAAAAGCTGAGGGTCTCATAGGGCGCGAGCGCGATGAAGCTATAGCGCGCCGCTTCATGTGCGGTATCGGAACTGTCGAGCCACAGGCTCATCGGCGCATCGGCATGGGGTAGGAAGGCGGCTTCGGGGTCAACCCAATTGATTTCCTCCACCAGCGCGCCCGAGGGCGCAACATATCGCAATGCCTGATGCGTTGCTGTGCCGGTGCCCGTGTCCATTAAAAGCTGTCCTTGCGGGCGCGAATTTCAGCAAACACGTCAACCGCCGCTGCGCCGCTCATATTGAGATGCGCTTGAACATTGGTGTCAGAGGCCCGCAAAAACGGATTGGTGGCGCGCTCCAGAGCAATCTCGGTCGGCACGGTCGGCTTATCAGCGGCACGCAAGGCGGCGATTTCAGCGACGCGTTTTGCCAGCGCTTTATTGTCGGGGTCAATGGTCACGGCAAAAGCTGCATTGCCCGCCGTATATTCATGGGCGCAGTAAATTTGCGTGCCGTCGGGCAGGGCTGTGAGCTTTTGCAGGCTCTCCCACATTTGCGCCATTGTGCCTTCAAAAACCCGCCCGCATCCGAGCGCAAAAAGACTGTCACCAACAAAAGCATGGCCATCCATATGATAGGCAATATGGCCCAGCGTATGTCCGCCAACGTTTAAAATACGTGCCTCATGGGCGCCCAGCATAACCGTGTCGCCATCATCAACAGCGCGATCAATAGCAGGAATTTTATCCGCCTCACCGGCCGGGCCGGTAATGGTGCAGCCGGTGGCGCGCTTAATCTCTTCATTATTTCCGGCATGGTCATAATGATGATGCGTGTTCCAAATTTGCGTCAGCGTCCAGCCGGTTTTTTCCAGCGCTGCCAAAATCGGCGCGGTTTCCGGCGTGTCGATGCAGGCGGTTTCGCCGCTTTCAGCGTCATGCACAAGAAAGCCATAATTATCGCTCAGGCAGGGGAATTGGTAAATTTCTAACGCGGCCATTATTTGCTCCCGTTTCCGATTTCATCGACTTTCACTATAGTGTGAAAGCACATAAGAGGGAAAGAAATGGCTGTCGATATTGTCGATTTGACGCGCTTTTATGACGGGCCTTTGGGCGCGCATGTGCAGGCGCGTCTGGTGCATGAAATCTCGCGCATCTGGCCGCAAGGGGCAGGCACAAACGAGGCGGTGCTGGCATATGGCTATGGCCTGCCATTGGCCGGCTGTTTATGGCCTGAGGCGGATTGGCATTTTCTCATGCCCGCGCAGCAAGGCGCGCTGGCTCCAAATGCCGAGGGCCCGTCTTTTGCTTCGAGCTTGGCCTTGGGCGATGAAAGCCGTTGGCCGTTGCGCGCTGAAAGCGTCAATCGGTTGATTATGGTGCATGGGCTGGAGGCGGCCAATCACCTCGATGCTTTGATGGAAGAAGCGTGGCGCGTCATGGTGCCGAATGGCCGCGCTTTGTTTATTGTTGCCAATCGACGCGGCTTTTGGGCGCGACGCGACGGGACGCCATTTGGTATGGGGCGACCTTTTTCATCAGGCCAGTTAAACCAATTAATGCGGCGCACCGGATTTGTAAAAGGTCAAACGCGACCGGCTCTTTTGCTCCCGCCGTTTCTGCCGATGCGCCTTTTGGGCTCATTGGCATGGACCGATAGATTGGCGGCATTTTTGATGCCGCAATTGGCCGGTGTCTGGTTGATGGAGGCGGTGAAGAAAGTGCCTGCGCCGACCGGCTCTAAAATGGCATTGCGCTATCGCAAGGCGGCGGTTATCCGACCGGCTCTATCATCTGTAAAACTGCCACATAAACTCAGCTAGCGGCGCTGCAACACAAAGACACCCTGGTCGGCCAATAAATTGGCGCGCCGCGTCGGGCGTCCGGCATAGGATTTGGCCTTGCCGTGCGACAGGGTGATGCAACTCTCAACCGATAGGGCCAACACATCGCATAAATCAGCAAAATCTTTCAATGTGCAAAGATGAATATTGGCCGTTTCATACCAGCTCGCCTTAAGCGCGCCGGTGACCGGCATGCGCCCTTTGGCCAGCAAATCGAGGCGCACGCGCCAATGCCCAAAATTGGGGATTGAGACAATTAACCTTTTGCCGATGCGCGCCATTTCGTGCAACACATCATGCGGGCGTTGCGTGGCTTGTAGGGTTTGGCTCAAAATCACCGTGTCGAAACCATTATCGGGATAATAAGACAAATCCGTATCGGCATTGCCTTGCACAACCGAAAGGCCGCGCGCCACGCAATTATTCACACCGCTTTGACTAAGCTCCAGCCCGCGTCCATCGACGCCGCGCTCATTGACCAGTAGCTCCAATAGCGCGCCGTCGCCGCAGCCAATATCCAGCACTTTGCTGTCACGCGCGACCATATCCGCGATGAGTTTTAAATCAATGCGGTCAGCGGCAAGATTTCCGGCAGCAGCGGATTTGGGATCAATCATTTGCGCCTCCGGCCTGATTTATCAACCCGCGCGCCTTGGCCGCCGATTTCAAAAAGCCGCTCAGGGTTGCGTGCATTTCCGGCTCATCGAGTAAAAACGCGTCATGGCCCTTATCGCTTTCAATCTCAACAAAGCTGACATTAGAACCTGCCGCATTGAGGGCGCGCACAAGGGTAACGCTTTCCGAGGTTGGAAACAGCCAGTCGCTGGTGAACGACATGACACAAAAACGTGTCGCGCTATCCTTAAAGGCCGCCGCCAGATTGCCGCCATTTTCCGCCGCAATATCGAAGTAATCCATAGCGCGAGTAATATAGAGATAGCTGTTGGCGTCAAAGCGTTCGACAAAACTCATGCCCTGATGGCGCAAATAGCTTTCAATCTGAAAATCCGCGTCAAAGCCATAGGTAATGCTTTCGCGGTCTTGCAGATTGCGCCCGAATTTGCGCTGCAATGCGGCTTCTGACAAATAGGTGATATGCGCCGCCATGCGCGCCACGGCGAGCCCTTTGCGCGGATGCGCGTCTTGTTTGTAATAAGCACCGGCATGCCATTCCGGATCGGCCAAAATGGCTTGTCGCCCGACCTCGTGAAAAGCGATGTTTTGCGAGCTATGACGCGCCGAGGTGGCAATTGGCACGGCAGAGAATACACGCTCGCCATGTGCCGCCGCCCATTCCAGCACCTGCATACCGCCCATCGAGCCGCCAATAACGCAAAACAGGCTTTCAATGCCAAAATGGTCAATCAGCAAATTTTGGGCGCGCACCATATCGGCAATCGTAATGACCGGAAAATTGAGCCCGTAAGGGCCGCTACCATCGGGATTGTCGCTTTGCGGGCCGGTTGAGCCACCGCAGCCGCCCAAGACATTTGAGCAAATCACAAAATATTTATCGGTGTCGATAATACTGCCGGGGCCGACAATTTGCGCCCACCAGCCGGGCTTGCCGGTAAGCGGGTTTTCACCGGCCGGATATTGGTCGCCGGTCAGCGCATGGCAGATTAAAATCGCATTGGTTTTATCGGCGTTCAATGTGCCGTAAGTGCGATAGGCCAGCTCAAGCGTATCGAGTGTCACGCCGCAGTCGAGCTTCAGCGCAGCACTGTTAAACAGCACTGTTTCGCCTTGCTCACCAGCTGCACGCTTATCGCTGCCCATCTCGCTTACCTTTTCACCTATCATCACCGCATCATTCAGCCGACCCTCATGCAGGAGCAGCGGCAAAATGTCAATCTTCCTTTGATTTACACCCTCTCAGCGCGTATGACTAGGCGCGTATGCAGGAGTTTGTGTAAGATATTGTGCTGGAAATGGACCGTTAAATGACAACCCCGCTGGACAAAATTCGCGCTGAAATAGATGCGCTGGACGCCGATTTGCGCGCCCGGCTGCTGCGTCGCGCCGAATTGGTTGCCCAGATTAGCGCCGCCAAAACGCAAAGCGGGACGCAAGGCGCACCCTTGCGGCCTGTGCGTGAAATGCAGCAAATGCGGGCATTGCGCGCGTGGCGAGACGCCGAAGCACCCATGTTGAGCGATGCCGGTCTGTTGGCTATGTGGCGTGAAATCATCGGTATGGCGGTGGCGCAGCAAGGCGGTATCACAATCGCTGCCTCGGGACCGGCCATGCCTGCCGCTCGGGCCCATTTTGGGGCCAGTCTTGCTTATGAGAATTATACCGGTGCGCTGGGTGATTTGGCTGAAAACGGGCGCTCCATTGCGGTGCTTTCATTGGCCGAAGCCGTTGCGCCGCCTGCCGGTGTTGCCGTGTTTGCGCGTTTGCCGCTTATCGGGGCCCCGACGGCTTTGTGTTACGGCGCTGTCGCGCAGGAAGACATTGATGATGACGCCGTGGCGCTGGTGCACCGCGATGCGCCATTACAAGGCGATAGGCTGCTTTATGAGGGCGCGGATTATGCGCTGGTCGAGACCATTGCCGCGGGCAGTGATGCTGTTTGGGGGCGCTATTTAACTTTGGGGGAGGTGTCATGAGCGGCCCGATACCCAAAAATGGCGTGTTGGATATGCCGGCCTATGTCGGCGGTCGCGAAGCGGTTGAAGGGGTCGAAAACCCGTTCAAATTATCAGCCAATGAAAACCCGCTCGGGGCCAGCCCGAAAGCCATAACGGCGCTTAAAAACCCGGGTGATCCGTCAATTTATCCCGATGGTGGGGCGGTGGCATTGCGGCAAAAGCTTGCCGCGGTAAACGGCCTTGATGCAGCGCGCATTGTTTGTGGCAATGGCTCAGATGATATTCTGACATTGCTGGCGCAAGCCTATTTGGGCCCAGGCGATGAGATGCTGCACACGGCGCATGCGTTTTTGATTTACAAGCTGGCCAGCCGCGCGACCGGCGCGACGCCGATTGAAGTGGCGGAACAAGATTTGACCGCCAATGTCGATGCGCTGCTGGCGGCGGTGACCGATAAAACCAAAATTATCTTTTTGGCCAATCCCAATAATCCGACCGGCACCATGCTGGGGCGCGACGATATTGAGCGGCTGCATGCGGGCGTGCCCGATAATGTGCTGCTGGTGCTGGATGGTGCTTATGCCGAATATGTGGACCCGACGCTTTACCCCGCCGCTTTTGATATGGTGGAAGCGCATGACAATGTTGTGACGACGCGGACATTTTCCAAAGCCTATGGGCTGGCAGCGCTGCGGCTGGGGTGGGGCTATTGCCCGCCTGCGGTTGGTGACGCGTTGAACCGTTTGCGTGGGCCGTTTAACATTAATGCGGCGGCTATGCAGGCCGGTTTGGCGGCACTTGACGACCAAGCGCATATTGAAAAAAGCCGCGCCCATAATACGCAATGGCGCGATTGGTTGGTGCAACAGATAGGCGGACTATCGGGTGATGCCATGTCAATCGGTGTGCGCAGCACGCAAGCCAATTTCATTTTATTGGAATTTGCCGATGCCGCTCATGCACAAAAAGCCGAAGCCGCCATGTGCGCCGCCGGTGTTATTCCGCGCGCCTTGACCGCTTATGGTCTGCCGACGCGCTTGCGGTTAAGCATTGGCACAGAAGCCGGAAACCGCGCCGCTATGGCGGCATTGGAAAATCTTGTTAAAGGGGATGGCGCGTGAGTAAGCCCAATATTGCGCTTATCGGCATGGGCCTTATCGGGTCATCTTTGGGGCATGCGCTGAAGAAGAACGGCCTGGCGGCGCATGTGTCGGGCTATGCGCGCTCGGCGGAAACGCGGGCGCGGGCACTGGAAATCGGCTTTGTCGATAGCGTGCACGACACGGCGCAAGAAGCCGCGATTGACGCCGATGTGGTGTTTTTCAACACGCCGCTCAGCGTCATTAAAGAATTGGCCGAAGAAATTATTCCGGGTCTTAAAGATAATGCCATTTTGACCGATGTCGGTTCGGTGAAAGCGGGTGTGCTGAAGGAGCTGACGCCGCTATTGGATGGGCGCATTCATTTTGTGCCGGGTCACCCGATTGCCGGCACTGAGCAATCCGGCCCCGATGCGGGATTTGCCGAATTGTTTGAAGAGCGCTGGTGCATTTTGACGCCGGATGAAAACACCAGCCTTATCGCGGTTGAAGAGGTCACAAAATTATGGCGTGGCATGGGGTCAGATGTGACCTTTATGGACGCTGACCATCATGATTTGGTGCTGGCCATTACCAGTCATTTGCCGCATTTGATTGCCTATAATATTGTTGGCACGGCGGCGCAGCTTGAAAATGATACGCGCTCGGAAGTGATTAAATATTCGGCTTCCGGTTTTCGGGACTTTACCCGCATCGCCTCGTCTGACCCGATTATGTGGCGCGATATATTTTTATCCAATAAGGATGCTGTGCTGGAAATGCTGGGGCGTTTTTCAGAGGATTTGACGGCATTGCAGGCCGCCATTCGCCGTGGCGATGGGCGCTATTTGGAGGATGTTTTCACCCGCACGCGCGGCATTCGTGAATCGATTGTCGAAGCGGGTCAGGATACGGACAGTCCCAATTTCGGCCGCGATAAATAGCTTATTTCCAGCGTGGGGCGCGACCCAGTTTGACGCCCCCCAAATAGACGCGTTTATTTTTAAATTGCAAAGGCAGCGATAGGCGGTCTCTCGTGTCACCGCCCAAAGCCGCACCCAAGCCACCGAATAAAAGTAATTTTCGGCGGTCGCGGCGGTCGATTAAACCGAACTCGGCCAACGCATCGGCAAAAGCCTCCAAATTGACAATATCGAGGTCAAGCGTGCCGTCCATATAGCCATTGGCGCGCAGCTTAACGCGGCCCTTGGCAATCAAGGATAGTGCGTCGCGTTGCAGCGTTGCGCGGGTGAGCATAATCACATCGCCGGCCTGCATGCGACGGTCTAATAAAGCGGCGGGTATGGAGGCGTTAGCGTCAAGGCGCGATAGGGTCAGTGACGCGCCGTCTTGCATGAGGGTTATTTGCTTGGTAACCAACGCAATATCATAGCGGTTTTTGGCGCCGCGTCTGGTGTGCAGCGCTATGTCGGCGGCGCGCGCGTTGATATTCTGTCCAAGCCAGCTTGCGGCAATATCGGGGGCTGAGGCTTCAAATGAAGCGCGGTTCAGCCCGTCCGTATCAACCACCGCGCTCATTAAATTGCCCTTATGGGACAGCCGCAATTGGCCGGCATCGCCGGTAATGTCGTGGGCACCGAGAAAATCAATAATCGCATGTCCGCCTTTAAACGGCATCACAGTGAGGCTCAAACCGCTATTTTGCCAAACCATATTGGTCGCCGCTTCGGGGTCGCGCCAAATCGGCTTTTCGATATGCAGGCTGATACGCGCCGGAAATCCCTCGCGGGTCAGATTTTGCCAGCTTAGGCCGCGGGTGCTTAACTCGCCGCCAATGCGTCCGGCGACCACCACCCACAGCCCAAAAGCGATAAGCGCCACGGCGGCGAGGGCGATAAAGGGTGCGAATAACGCAAAACGCTGATTGGCAAAAAGACGTTTCATAATTTCCCTTATTAGCCCCTTTAATTAAAACCGGGCAGGCCGCTCAATACATAGAGATAGCGCATATACTCGCCCATGAGCAGCGCCATTGTGCCCGGGTAAGCATACCAATAATCAAGCCGCACATTGGGCGGTAAAACCGGATAGGCCGACAGGCTGGTGGTCGGCATGGTGCGACGTAGTTCCAAAAATGCGCGTGGCATATGTTGGCTGGAGGTGACGATAATCAGGCTCGAAAAGCCATGAACTTCGGCCCATAGGGCGGTTTCTTGGGTATTGGCGACCGTATTGGTGGCGCGATAATCAAGGTCAATGCAACAGCTTAGAGCCTCAGCGTCCATATTGGGCATCCGCTCGGCCATCGCCAAAATCGTATCAAAGCTCTGGTTTTGATAAACCCCGCTGACCAGCAAGCGGCGCCCTTTGCCCTCGGCTAAAAGGTGCAGGCCGGTTTCAATGCGCACCGGGCTAGTGCCGGTAAACACCACAATCGCATCGGCTTTCGGCACATTATCGGGCGTCGCCCTCAGGCTTTGTGCAAAAATAATGAAGAATATCAAAAACAGCAAAAACGCCCCGCTGGCCATGCCGCCAAGTGTCGAAATCATTTGCCTACGGCTGGTTCGTTCATCGTCTCCAAAGCGCGACATGGCGGGCTCTAAATTTGCGTCCGCAGGCGACGCAAAACATAACGCCGTGTCACTTGCCAACTCAGCACAATCGCCGCCACCGGCATGGGCAGCAGCAAAATCAGGAAACCGCCGCTGCGCGCTTCACTGACCAAGCCCCCCAAAGTGTAGAAAAACACCAAAGCCGCGGCCAAACCAATGGCGGCAGCCAGCGCCGTGCGACCGATAAAATGCGCTTCAAAACGGCGCGAAATATAACCGTCTTGGGCGCCGATTTGGTGCAGCACATGAATGATTTCTTCATTGGCCAAAAGGCCGGCGCGGGTGGCAAATAAAATCACCATGGCGGTCGCCAGCGTCACCATGGTCAAAACCAAAGCGGCGAAAAGCTGCAACGCATTGGCCGTGCTTTCCAGTGTCTCGCGCCACCGCCCATGCGTGTCCAGACGCGCCCCGGGGGCAACGGCTCGAATTTGCGCCGATAGCGCTTGGGTTGCGAGCGAGCGGTCGGGTTTTGGGGTGACCTCGATTAACAGCGGCAGCGGCATGTCTTCGCCAATATTGCCGGTGCCCAGCCAGGGCTCCAACAGCGCGATAAGGTCGTCGCGGGTCAATATCCGGAAACTGTCAACGCCCGGGGCGGCGCGCAATTCGCGCAATACATTGGGTAATTGCTCCTCAGCCGACAGCGTGCCGGTCTCGACAATTTGCACAGACAATGCGCTGGTGGCGCGTTGCAGCCATCTATCGGCGGCGCGGTCGGCCAATAGGCTGCAGCCCAAAGCGAGGCAGGCCAAAAATGTCATCACCATTGTGACGGCACTCAATGCCGGTCCGGCCAAGCTCTCCGGTGGCAGGATGGTATTTTTTGCGGGGCGGCTCATGCGACCGGCCCTTTTTCGCGATCCGTCGCGAAGCTACTAACCAATTCGATTTGCCCCTTGTCCAAATGCAGGCGCGGGAAATCAAAATTCTCCCATAATTGGCGGTCATGCGTGGCAATCACGATGGTCGTGCCCATTTTATTCAGCTCGACAAGGAGGCGCAAAAGCCGCTGGCCGATCTCGGGGTCGACATTGCCGGTCGGCTCATCGGCAATAATAATGCGCGGGCGGGTAATCACGGCGCGCGCAATGGCGGCACGTTGTTGTTCACCACCTGACAGGGTTTCGGGCAGCGCATCAAGCCGCGCGCCAAGCCCGACCCAGTTCAAAAGCTCAACGGCGTTTTCGTGCCAATAGCTTTGTTTGTGGCCGGCAATGCGCAGGGGCAGGGTAATGTTTTCGTAAACCGTTAAATGGTCAATCAGCCGAAAATCCTGAAACACGACGCCAATATGACGGCGCATGAGCGCGCGGGTTTTGCGCGACTGGGCGGCTGTGTCATGGCCCATTATATAAACGCGCCCATTGCTGGGTGCGTGGGCCAGAAAAATCAGTTTCAGCAGCGAGGTTTTGCCCGCCCCCGATGGGCCGGTGAGAAAGCGAAATGCCCCTTGCGGAATATCGAGATTGATATTGCGTAAAACTTCCGGCCCCTGATGATAACGCAGGGAAACATTCTCAAGACGGATCATGAAATCGATTCTAAGGGTTTTTGGGGGTGTAAGGCAAACGGCTTTCGGCCGACATAGCCCCCAAGATTATAGGCACTATCAAAGCCAGTCGGGTATTGCCTCTCCGTCCAGCAGGGTTTGATAGTCAGGCCGCGCACGCACGACAGCCCATTTCTCGCCATCCACCAAAACTTCCGGCGCAGGCAGCCGCGTATTATAGGCGGAACCCAGCACTGCGCCATACGCACCGGCGGCAAAAACCGCCAATAACGCCCCGCTTTCCAGCACCGGCAAAGCGCGGTCGAGGCCCAGATAATCTCCGGTCTCGCATACCGGCCCGACAACATCCCATTGCTTGGTGGCAGCCTCGTTTTCGGCAACCGGCGCAATATGGTGATGCGCGTCATACAGTGTCGGGCGTATTAATTCGGTCATGGCCGCATCAACAATCATGAAGTTTTTGCCCCCCTCGCGGGAAGCGGCACCCTGTTTGGTGCGAATGACCGAGGTCACAAGAATACCGGCATTGGCGGCGATCAAACGCCCCGGCTCCAGCATAATCGTGCAGCCGCTATCGCCCAGCACATCGGCAATAATTTGGGCATAGGCCAACGGGTCGGGCGGCGTGTCATTATCGCGCCCATAAGGCACACCCAAGCCACCGCCTAAATCCAGGCGCTGAATCTTGTGACCATCGGCACGCAGATTTGCCAGCAGACCGGCGATTTTTTCAAAGGCACGGCGGAACGGCTCAAGCTCGGTAATCTGGCTACCGATATGAATATCAATGCCGGTTGCTGCCACCCCGTCCAACGCACGGGCATGGGCGAAACCGGCTTCGGCATCCTCCCAGGCAATGCCGAATTTATTCTCAGCTTTGCCGGTCGATATTTTTTCATGCGTGCCTGCGTCAATATCAGGGTTCACCCGCAGCGCGATTTGCGCGGTTTTACCCATGGCATTGGCGGTCTCGGCCAATAGGTCAATTTCTGAAAGGCTTTCAACATTAAATTGCAAAATACCGACAGTCAGCGCAGCGCGCATTTCGTCTGCGGTTTTGCCGACACCGCTAAAGACGATTTTTTCAGCCGGTATACCGGCCTCTAAAGCGCGACGTAATTCGCCCTGCGAGACAATATCGGCACCGGCCCCTAATTGCGCCAAAGTGGCAATGACCGCAAGATTGGAATTGGCTTTCACCGAATAGCAGATGAGCCGCTCTGCCAGTCCGGCTTCGGCCAATGCATTATCCAGCACATTATAATGGTGGCGCAGCGTGGCCGCCGAATAGCAATAAAACGGCGTGCCGACGGCCTCAGCCAAAGTGGCGATGGGCATATCCTCGGCATGCAGCGCGCCGTGGCGATAGGTGAACTCATCCATTAAACACCCCCTCCATTGGCGGCCAGATGGCACTGGCATTGGGAAGGGTGTCGGGATAGCTATTGACGACAGGGCGCATTAAATCGCCGCGTTTGCCGCACGCCGTCAGGCTGACAACAAACACGCAAGCAATAAAAAACAGGATAAAACGCTGCGTCATTATCCGTTTTCTTTCAGCCAGTTTTGCCAATGGGCGACGCGCTGGCGCACGCCATCGGGCGCCGTGCCGCCAAAGGCACTGCGCGAGGCGACAGAATTTTCGACGCTTAACACGCTGAACACATTATCGGTAATCGCCGCTTCGACTTCTTGCATATCGGCCAGCGACAGCGCGTCCAGCGCGCAGGCTTTGGCTTCGGCCAACGCCACTAATTGTCCGGTCACATGATGGGCTTGGCGAAACGGCAAGCCGGCTTCACGCACCAGCCAATCGGCCAAATCTGTGGCGGTCGAATATCCGCTGCCTGCCGCGGCGTGCATCGTGTCCTTATTGATGCTCAACGCCTCCATCATGCCGCTCATGGCGGCGAGGCACAGCGAAACGCTATCCAGCGCATTAAACACGCCTTCCTTGTCTTCCTGCATGTCTTTGGAATAGGCCAAAGGCAGACCTTTCATGACAATCATCAAGCCGCCCAGCGCGCCGATAATGCGGCCGGTTTTGGCTCGAATAAGCTCGGCGGCGTCGGGGTTGCGCTTTTGCGGCATGATTGACGAGCCGGTTGAATAAGCGTCCGGCAGGTTGAAAAAGCCATAAGCGGGGCCGGAGAAAATAACAATCTCTTCGGCCAGCCGTGACATATGGGTGGCACAAATTGCCGCCGCAGACAGTGCCTCCAGTGCAAAATCACGCGCCGATACGGCGTCCATACTATTGCCCATAGGTGCGTCAAAACCCAAAGCCGCCGCTGTCATATGGCGGTCAATGGGAAAGCCTGTTCCGGCCAAAGCAGCCGCCCCAAGCGGGCTTTCATTCATCCGCTTGCGGGCATCATGAAAGCGACCCGCATCGCGCGACAACATTTCGACATAGGCCAAAAGATGATGGCCAAAAGTCACCGGCTGGGCCGGTTGCAAATGGGTGAAGCCAGGCATAATCGTGTCGGCATGAGCATCGGCTTTTGCCGTCAAAACGCCCATCAGCGTATGAATTTGCGTGCCGATATGCTCGAGCGCGTCGCGCACATAAAGCCGAAAGTCGGTCGCCACTTGGTCATTACGCGAGCGCGCCGTATGCAGCCGACCCGCCGCATCGCCGATAATTTCTGCCAGCCGCGCTTCAATATTCATATGAATATCCTCAAGCGCACGCGAAAAGTTAAACGCGCCGGTGTTAATTTCCGCTTCGATTTGGTGTAAACCTTGGCTGATGGAAGCGCCGTCTTGTGGCGAAATAATGCCCTGTTTGACGAGCATTTCCGCATGCGCCAGCGAGCCGCGAATGTCTTGTGCAAACAAACGCTGGTCAAAGCCGATGGAAGCGTTAATTTCTTCCATAATATCGTCGGGGCCGCCACCAAACCGACCGCCCCACATGCGGTTACTCATATGCCACTCCCTTAGGAGACTAAAATGTCAACACGGTTCACTGTCTCACACATTACCCGATTTGTCCGCCGCCAGAAGTTTGTTTTGGCGGGGCTTATCATTGTGATCAGCGCCGGTGCTGTGTCCCTATACACGAAGCCCGCTAACGAAGGCAACCCGCTGCGTCCTGAAAATGCGGCCCGTCAAGAGGGGGGTGAGGGCGCGCCGCAATTGGCCAAATTCATCACTCATGCCGAGGCGAAAATACTGCCCGTGCTGAATGTTCAAAAACCCGACGGCACCCCGACTACGCTTGGCGCCATTGCCGGCGATATTAAGACCAATGGTGAAGGCGGTTTGCGGCTGATCAATTACTGGGCAACATGGTGCGCCCCGTGCCGCAAAGAAATGCCACAGCTTGACGCTTTGGCGGCGCGCTATCAAAACCGTGGCGTGCGCGTCATAACACTTTCGGTCGACCGTTCCGGTGCTGGAAAGGGCGAAAAATTCCTCGATGAATTGGGTGTTGAAAATCTCGTGCGCGTCTATGACCCGAGCTATAAATCCGCCCGTGCGGTCGGGCTTATCGGCCTGCCGACAACCCTATTGCTTGACCGTGAGGGGCGCGAAATCGGGCGCTTGGCGGGTGAGGCCGATTGGAACACGCCTGCGGTGCATGCTCTGCTTGATTATTATTTGAAGAATTAACCCGCTTTAGCGCGTTGTCTCTATTTAGGTCCAACCCGCTTTAGCGCGTTGGAACAGGCTCATCGCCGCTATAATCGTAAAAGCCGCGGCCGGTTTTGCGCCCCAGCCAACCGGCTTCGACATATTTAACCAGCAGCGGGCAGGGGCGATATTTATCATCACCCAAACCGTCTTGCAGCACTTGCATAATCGACAAGCAAGTATCCAGCCCGATGAAATCGGCCAATTGCAGCGGCCCCATGCGGTGATTGGCACCCAGACGCATTGCCGCGTCAATGCTTTCAATGGAGCCGACGCCCTCATATAGCGCAAAAGCCGCTTCATTGATCATTGGCAGCAAAATGCGATTGACGATAAAGGCCGGGTAATCCTCCGACACGGCAGCGGATTTACCGAGTTTTGCGACCAGAGCCTCAGCGCTGGCGAAAGTTTCATCGCTGGTCGCCATGCCGCGAATAAGTTCGACCAACTTCATCACCGGCACCGGGTTCATGAAATGCATGCCGATAAAGTTTTCCGGATGCGGGGTGGCGGCGGCCAGACGGGTGATGGAAATGGAGGATGTGTTGGAGGCGATAAGCGCCGTGTCAGACACAACTGCGCCCACTGCTTTTAAAATATCGATTTTGACCGCTTCGTTTTCGCTGGCCGCTTCGATGACCAAATCAGCATAGGCCAAGCGGGCAATATCCGCCGCCGCCTCAATACGCGCCAAAGCGGCATCGCTATCGGCTTGGCTGATTTTTTTAGAAGCGACCTGCCGGTCAAGGTTTTTGGCAATAGAGGCCAACCCAGCGTCGATTTGGCTGACGCCAATATCATTCAGCAAAACATCAATGCCCGAAAGCGCAAACACATGGGCAATGCCGCACCCCATTTGGCCGGCACCGATAATCGCGACGGTTTTGATATCAGCCATAAAGGGCGGGCGGGGCGAAAGGCCGGATTATAATCCGGCCTTACCCAGCTCTTCTTCAAGTTCAGGCACGGCGGTGAACAAATCGGCCACCAGACCATAATCGGCAACTTGGAAAATCGGGGCTTCTTCATCTTTGTTGATGGCAACAATGACTTTCGAATCCTTCATGCCGGCCAAATGCTGAATGGCACCTGAAATGCCGACAGCAATATAAAGGTCGGGGGCGACCACTTTACCGGTTTGGCCGACCTGATAATCATTCGGCACAAAACCGGCATCAACCGCAGCGCGCGAGGCACCCACAGCGGCACCCAGCTTGTCAGCGACTTTTTCCAACATTGGGAAATTATCACCTGACTGCATGCCACGACCGCCGGATACGACGATTTTGGCCGATGTCAATTCAGGACGATCGGATTTGGTCAGCTCTTCATTGACAAATTCAGACAGACCCGGATTATCCGCGGCACCGGCTGCTTCAATCGCGGCACTGCCACCGTCACCGGCAGCGGCGAAAGCGGTCGAGCGAATGGTCACGGCCTTTTTGCCTTCATTGACTTTTACCGTCTGAATGGCGTTGCCTGCATAAATCGGACGCTCAAATGTATTGGTATCGAGAACCGCAGTAATGTCGGAAACCTGACTGCAATCGAGCAATGCGGCGATGCGCGGCATAAAGTTTTTGCCATTGGTTGAAGCTGGTGTGGCAATGGTCGCATAGCCATCGGCCAGACCAACGACCAGAGCAGCCATCGGTTCAGCCAGTTGCTTTTCATATTGCGTATCATCGGCCAATAGCACTTTGGCAATGCCGTCCAATTTGGCAGCGGCATCGGCGACTGCGGCACAACCGCTACCGGCGACCAGCATGTGGCACTCGCCGCCCATTTGCGCGGCAGCCGTGGCGGCCTTTACGGTCGCATCGGCAAGGGTTGCATTATTGTGTTCAGCGATTAGCAGCGTATTCATTACAAAACTCCTGCTTCGTTTTTCAGTTTGTCGACAAGCTCGCCGACGGTTTCAACTTTGACACCGGCTTCGCGTTCGGCCGGTTCGGCCACTTTGACAATCTCAAGACGCGGCGCGGCATCAACGCCGTATTCCGCCAGCTCTTTTTCGTCAATCGGCTTCTTCTTGGCTTTCATAATGTTGGGCAAGGACGCATAACGCGGCTCGTTCAAACGCAAATCCGTGGTAATAATGGCCGGCATGGAAAGTTTGACACTTTGCAGACCGCCATCAATTTCGCGGGTCACATTCACTTTGTCACCATCAATGCCAAGCTCTGAGGCGAATGTGCCTTGGCTCCAGCCCAACAGCGCCGATAACATTTGACCGGTCTGATTGTTGTCGCCGTCAATGGCTTGCTTGCCAAGGATAACGAGGTCGGGGCTCTCGGCCTCTACAACCGCTTTCAGCACTTTAGCAATGCCCAGCGGCTCTAAATCCTCATCGGTTTTGACCAGAATGCCACGATCGGCACCCATTGCCAGCGCCGTGCGAATGGTTTCTTGCGCTTGTGTCGGGCCAACAGAAACAACGATGATTTCGGTGGCTGTTCCGGCCTCTTGCAGGCGCACAGCCTCTTCAACGGCAATCTCGCAAAACGGGTTCATCGACATTTTGACATTGGCCAAATCGACGCCTGTTTGGTCCGGTTTGACGCGAATTTTGACATTATAGTCGACCACGCGTTTGACGGGGACAAGGATTTTCATATTCGTTCTCCACTTATGCGGCCCGGGTTTTTTCAAATTCAGGCCAGTATGGCAGTTTCTTTACGCATTTGGCTGAAATAAGTCAATTGACGAGCCGCTTCAGGCCTGCGTCAAAATGCGCCTCAATTTGCTCGGATGACTGAAATCCGGAGCTTTATGCGAAGGTCTTTTATGACCTTTCGGCTCTCGGCTCTTATCTATTTGCGCCGGGTATCCATTTGACGTCGATTTTGCCGTTTTCATTGGCGACACGCGCCGCCACAAATAATAAATCGGAAGCGCGATTGATAAATTGCCGCGCCGGTTCGGAAAATTGCTCGCCCGCATCCATTGCGGCGCTGAGCCGACGCTCGGCACGGCGCATTAATGTGCGCGCCAAATGCAGATAAGCAGCCGCTTCACTACCGCCGGGTAGAACAAAACTGTCGAGCGGCTCAAGCTTTGCATTCAGCGTATCAATTTCGCTTTCCAGCCGCGCCACTTGCTGCACCGTTACCCGCAAGGGTTCAAAATCATCTGTATCGGGCGTTGCCAAATCAGCGCCCAAATCAAACAGGTCATTTTGCAGGCGGCTCAACACCGCGTCCAAATCATCGCCTTTGGTGTGCAGGCGCGCCATGCCCAAGGCGGCATTGGTTTCATCCACCGCGCCATAGGCCGCAATGCGGGCATCATGTTTGGCGCGGCGCGTGCCATCTGCCAATGCGGTGCTGCCATCGTCACCGCTGCGCGTGTAAATTTTGTTTAGCTTGACCATTTAGCGACCTGCCAGATAAAAGCCCAACATTACCAAAACCACTGTGGCAAATTGCAGGCCGACACGCCAGCGCATAAGTTTTTGTGACAGCGATGCTTCGCCGCCGCGCAGCATATTGACCAGACCGGCCAGTAAAACCAGCGTCACGGCAATCAGCCCGATAGGTATCAGATAATTGATAAAACTCATTTTTCTCTCTCATTCTCTATCCGGCGCGCGCGCCATTTTCGCCTGCTGGGGCAGGCTCCTATTTTACGCCTGCTGGGGCAGGCGGCGGGCAATAATATCGGCTTGAATTTCTGCCGCGCCCTCAAAAATATTCAATATACGCGCATCGCATAACACCCGACTGATCGGATATTCCATAGCAAAGCCATTGCCGCCATGCACTTGCAGGGCATTGTCAGCCGCCGCCCAAGCCACGCGTGCGGCCAGTAATTTAGCCATGCCCGCTTCAAGGTCGCAGCGCTTATCGTCATCTTTGGTGCGCGCCGCAAAATAGGCCAATTGCCGTGCCGCCAAAATTTCCGCCGCCATCATCACCAACTTGCCGGCGACGCGCTCAAATTGATAAATCGACTTGCCGAATTGGCTGCGGTCGCGCGCATAAGTAAAGCCGAGTTCAAGCGCATTTTGCGCCACACCAATGGCACGCGCCGCAGTTTGAATGCGCGCGCTTTCAAATGTTTGCATTAACTGCTTAAAGCCCTTGCCGGTTTCGCCGCCCAACACCGCATCTTCAGAAACCGCAAAGCCGTCAAAAGCAATGTCATATTCTTTCATGCCGCGATAGCCCAGCACGCCAATTTCGCCGCCTTGCATGCCAGCAGCAGGAAACGGTGTCTGATTATCGCCGCGCGGCTTTTCAGCCAAAAACATGGTCAGCCCGCCATGGCCCTTATTTTCAGGATCTGTGCGCGCCAAAAGCGTCATCACATCGGCGCGCGCGCCATGGGTAATCCATGTTTTGGCCCCGATAATCTGATAGCCGTTTTCGGTTTTTTCACCCCGCGTCGCAAGGCTTGCCAAATCCGATCCGGTATTGGGCTCGGTAAAAACCGCCGTCGGTAGCATGCTGCCATCGGCAATGACCGGCAGATATTTTTCTTTTTGCGCTTGTGTGCCGTTTTGCAAAATCAGTTCAGCAGCAATATCCGTGCGCGTGCCCAGCGAGCCAACGCCGATATAACCGCGCGATAATTCCTCCGACACAACGCACATGGCTTGCTTGCCCATGCCCATGCCGCCAAATGCTTCCGGCACGGTTAGGCCGAACACGCCAAGACCGGCCAGTTCCTCAATCAGCGGCAGCGGAATAAGCTCATCATTCAAATGCCAGTCATGTGCGAAGGGCGCGACTTTCTCATCGGCAAAGCGCCGAAACTGGTCGCGTATCATCGCATGGGTTTCATCAAGACCGGCATCGGCTTCAAGCGTGCCGCTTTCGGCCATCAGGGCTGCCACTTGGCGGCGGCGCATGGCGGTGTTGCCGCCGGCCATCAACGCCCTGATCGCGCTATGCTCAAAACCGGGCAGGGCGTCAAAGCCCATATCGGCAGGGCGCACCATCTCGCCCTGGCTCATTGGCAGACCGCCATCCAGTTGGCTCAAATATTCACCGACAAGTATCAGGGTTAAATGCTGCTCCAACGCACCGAAGCGATTTGCGCGCTGCATGGTGTCGGCATAGCACACCATTTGATCAAGCGTTTCGACATAGGTCGCTGCCCAAGCGCGGCCATGGGCGCAAAATTGGTCGCTATCAGCCGGCATGGGCGTCGCCAAAGCGGCGCGTAAATCGGCCAAAAGCGGCGGCAAAGAGGCCAGTTGCACCAATAGGGCGTCGGTATCACCAATAGTAATATTTTCTGCGTGACTCATGGGCGAGAGATTATCGTTTTTTGACGCATTGGCAAGTTCAGCGGGGGTGCGATGACGCCGCAGGGCGCGCCGCGAGTGAGACATGCGCCCAGCCTCGCCCCCAATCAGCCCTGCCCAAAAGGCGGCGGCAGCAGCGCCATGACATCGCTTGCGCTCATGCCCTCTTGGCGCAAATTACGAAACCCGTTATCGCCCGCTTGTTTGGACAGGCGCCGACCGGTCACATCGCGCACCAAAGGGTGGTGCAGATAATCCGGTTGCGGCAGGTCGAGCAGTTTTTGCAATAGAACATGAATGGCGGTGGCGGCTTGTAAATCTTGACCGCGCGTCACTTGGCTGACACCTTGCGCCGCATCATCAAGCACCACGGCGAGGTGATAGCTGGTGGGCACATCTTTGCGCGCCAGCACCACATCACCGAATAGGGATGGGTCAAGCGACACGGTTTTGGGCTGTGTATCGGGCTGTGTTTCGAGCTGGCCATGACGCTCTTTATAGCTCAGCTTTTCGCTAACCAGTGACAGCGCCTTGGCCATATCCAACCGCCAGCAATAGGGTTTGCCTTCCCACATGAGTTGTTTGCGTTGGCTCTCCGGCAGGTCGCGATACAGCCCGGGGTAAAGCGGTGCGCCATCAGGGTCGCGTGGCCAATCCTTTTTATTCTCTATCGCTGCCAAAATATCGCCGCGTGTTGCCCAGCACGGATAAACCAATTCCCGCGCGCGCAAGGCGGCCAGAGCGGTTTCATAAACCTCAAAACGCGCCGATTGCATCATTACCGGTTCGGGCCAATCAAGCCCCAACCATTCAAGGTCTTGATAAATGCCCTCGACGAAATGCGGGCGCGCGCGGCCGATATCAATATCCTCAATACGCAGCAAAAAAGTGCCGCCGGCATGCTGCGCGGCTTTGGCCGCCATTAGGGCGGAATAGGCATGCCCCAAATGCAACCAGCCATTGGGGCTTGGCGCAAAGCGGGTGACAAAATTTTTGGCTTCTTTCATTACCCGTCTTCCTGCGCCATATTGGGGTGTGATGCAAATATATAAGAATAGCAAAGACCTGACCACCGCATTGGAAACGCTGGCCGCCAAGGATAAAAAACTGGCCGCGGCATTTGAGGAATATGGCACACCGCCTTTGCGCAAGCGGAGCGGGGGGTTTCCGGGGCTGGCGCAATTGCTTATCAGCCAGCAAGTCTCAACCGCTGCGGCTGCCACTATTCACCGCCGCTTTGAGGCGCTTATCGGTGAGGTGCGGCCGGAAAACTTGCTGGCATTGTCAGATGAGGCATTGAGCGGCTGCGGTCTGTCGCGCCCCAAACAACGCTATCTGCGTATTCTGGCCGAGGCGATTTTGTCGGACGGGCTGGACTTGCCCAAGCTGCATAAGGCCGATAATGAGACAATATACAAGACGCTGGTGTCATTGACCGGCATCGGCCCGTGGACGGCGGAGTGCTATTTGCTGTTTATTTTGCGCCGTGCCGATATGTTTCCTGCCGGTGATCTGGCGCTGCAACATGGTGTCCGCATGATGTATGGATTTGACGAAAAGCCCGATGCTGAGACGCTGAGCGCTTTTGCCACGCGCTGGTCGCCCCATCGCGGCGCGGCGGCACGGCTATTATGGTCTTATTATAATGGCGAGCAGGCCAAAAACCGATAGCTTGCGCGCCTCGCTTGCAAGCAGGGGGCTGACATGCCACATTTCCGTCACGCCGCCATTTTAGGCATAATAAAAAGGCGCGGAATGATTCGTTGAGTGCGCGTAATTCGAAGAGGTATTATCGGGGATTACACCATGCATAGGACCGGTTCAGAGGCGATAGAATTTGTGAAGGCTGCACCGCCTGATTTTAGAAATCCGGCATCGTGTCCGGCTTTGGTTCTAAACGCGGATTTCAGACCGCTCAGCTATTACCCGCTTTCTTTATGGTCATGGCAGGACACGCTGAAAGCGGTTGTGCTGGACCGCGTCAATATTGTGTCGCATTACGACACTGTGGTTCATTCCCCATCAACTGAATTTGTGTTGCCCAGCGTGGTGTCGTTGAAAACCTATGTGAAGCCGCCGCGTCATCCGGCCTTTACCCGCTTTAACGTATTTTTGCGCGACGGTTTTTCTTGCCAATATTGCGGTGCGCCCCGCGATTTAACTTTTGACCATGTGATACCGCGCCGCGCCGGTGGCCGCACCACATGGGAGAATGTCGTCGCCGCGTGCAGCCCGTGCAATTTACGCAAAGGCGGGCGTATGCCGAAACAGGCAGGCATGTTGCCGCGTCAAACGCCGCATCAGCCGACGGTTTATGAATTGCATGAAAACGGACGCAAATTTCCCCCCAATTACTGTCATGAAAGCTGGCAGGATTATCTCTATTGGGATACGGAGTTGGAGCCATAGGGCGCTAAATCGCTGAGTTTTTTTTTAGACTTTGCCTATATTTTTTCAGAAGCCCGAATGGCCACGCGACAACCGAACCGAATAAGGCGGCTCATCGCCTGATAAGCTGGCGCATCCTCAGCGCCGTTTTCCAATGCCGTATGTTTATGTTCGGCCTCATCGGCGCGAAACTTCTCAATCTTTTTCGCCAGTGCTTTATCGGCCTTGTCTTTACTGTCGGCCAGGGCCTCTAGCTGGGCGGCGTAATGCGCGTCAATTTCCGTCTCGACGGCGGCGGTGCAGGCCATGGCGGCTTTCTCACCCATCAGCGCGGTTGCTGCGCCCAGCGCGAAACCGGCTGCGTCCCAAAACGGGCCAAGCGCCGTCGGGCGAATATCGCGCTGCGTAATAAGCGCGTCAAAATACGCCAAATGTTCCTGTTCTTGTTCAGCCATATGGGCGACCATCTCGGCAGTTTTTTCCTTGCCCTTAATCTTGTCGAACACAGCTTTTTGGCCGTCATAAATACGCACCGCGCCATGCTCCCCGGCATGGTCAACGCGTATCATTTCCGCCAATCTTCTATTTGTTGTGCCCATGTTTAAGCCTCTTTTTCTTCCGTTGGATATAACGCCAATACGGCCAAAGCTACGCAAGCCAAGAGATTATAACCGGCCAAAGACACGCCGAAAAGGGTGAAGGCTGGGGCATCACAGCGCACCATGCTGGAGGATTTGAGCGCTTCTAATAACGCGCCCGTGTCGAGCGCTTGTGCGCCGCCGCCGCCGCATGAGGCCGGCCCCAACCAAAAGCCGTATTCAATGCCGGCGTGATAAAAAGCCAGCCCAGCATTGGCGATAAAAATAATACCGATTGTGTGCATCAGGCCGCGCATGGCGGCGGGCGATTTATCGGCATTCAAATAAGCGATGGCGATAAGCGGTAGGGCAACAAAAAAGGCAATGCGCTGTTTCAGACACAGGGCGCAGGGCAGAAGTCCGCCCCAATGCTCAGATGCCAGCGCCGTGCCAATGACCAGAAGCGCCAACAAAAAAAGCAGCCCAAGACGGGCGCGCAACGCCATAAAAGGGGACATAAAGGAAGCGATAACCGACATTAAAACGACCCTAACAATAAAAAGCCGACCAATAAAAGCACGATAAAGGTTAAGGAAAGGACATTGAAATAACGGTCGATGAATTTTTGGATATTCGGGCCAAAATAATAGACCAATGCGGCGACCCCGAAAAAACGGATGCCGCGCCCGGCCAAGCTGGCCAGCAAAAACGGCACCAAGGCCAAACCGCTTACGCCGCTGGCAATGGTGGCAACTTTGAACGGCAAAAAGCTGATGGCTGCCGCCAGCACAATCCAAACGCCCCAATCATCATAAAAATGGGTAAAGCGGTCAAAGGCGGTGCTGCCATTGTAAAAGGCGACAATTGGCTGGCCGATGGCTTCCCAAAAAATATGCCCGATTGCATAGCCCAATATGGCGCCCAGCACCGAGGCCAATGTGCAGATAAGTGCATAGCGCCACGCTTTGGCCCGCGCTGCCAGCACCATGGGTACCAGCATGACATCGGGGGGCACCGGAAAAAAAGAGCTTTCCGCAAAGGACACACCGGCCAAAGCCCAATCGGCATGGCGGTGGCCGGATAAGCGCAATGTCCGGTCATAAATTTTGCGAAGCAAAGCAAACATGGCCGCACCCTAAACCCGCAAAATGCCCGTGAAAAGATGTTTTTGTGGACGACAAACTAAAGTAGCATCGCGCCATGATTGGACAGGTAAAACGTCTCGGAAAATTTTTGTCAGCCTTGTTTGGCCTTGCCGGCATTTCCATGACCGTCAGCCTGCGCCATGGCCTCACCATTGCGGGTATTGGCATTATTATCGGTGTGGTGGTGGCTTATGCCGCTCTGGCTTCTTTCGGCGCGGTGGAATTGCTGTTGGCGCGATGGCGACCAAATGATGATTTGCTGCAAGTCGGCTTTCACGGGTTTCATTTGCGCTGGCTGTTAATCCCCATGCTCGCCGGTCTGGCGATCGGTCTGCTGCTCAGTTGGTTGGCACCACAACCGCCGGTCGAACTGGCCGATGTTATTCATGCGGCGCATAAACCTGACCCGCAAGTCTCGCGCACTGGCGGCTATATCAGTCTTGTGAAGTCGGTTTTGGCATTGGGCGGCGGCTCACCGACCGGTCTTTACGGCCCGCTTGTCGTGTTGGGCGCAAGCCTTGCCGCCAGCATGAAGCGCTTTACGCGCTTGTCGCCGCATTTTGGCGAAATGGCTTTGGGCGCAGGCGTGGCGGCGGCCATTTCAGCCGCTTTTTCAGCCCCTTTGGCGGGCATTATTTTTGCGCATGAGGTGGTGTTGAGGCATTATTCATTGCGCTTTTTCGCACCCGTCACATTGGCCTCAGCGACGGCTTATGTGTTTTCGGGTGAGGTGTTGAACCAGCATATTGTGATGCTGCCCATATTGCAGACGCGCATGGCCGGGCCGCTGGATATTATTCTGCTACTGCTATTGGGGGTTGTGGCGGGAATTCTGGCCGTTGGCCTGATGCGTGGCCTTAACGGGCTGCGCGCGTATATGGTGGCCTTACCCCTCCCCCTTTGGGCGCGCCCGGCGTTGGCCGGATTGGCGGTCGGCATTTTGGCGCATTTTGCGCCCGGTATTTTAGGCCCCGGCCTCGACGTGATTTCCGCCATATTGCAGGGCGATTTATCGGGCTTTGATTTATTGGTTTTGTTGGGGCTGAAAGCATTGGCGGCGGGCTTTTGCCTGACCCTTTATTTCCATGGCGGCATTGTTGCCCCGGCTTTGTTTGTCGGCGCGGCATTGGGCGGATTGGCGGCGGCAGCTTTTGCAATGCTCAGCCCGATGACCGGCTATGCACCCGATAGTGGCTTGTTTGTGTTGGCCGGTATGGCGGCGATGGGGTCGTCGGTTTTGGGCGCACCCTTGGCGGTTATCCTGTTGAGTTTTGAATTGTCGCAAAACTATGCCGCCACCACGGCGATTATGGTCACCATTGTGACGGCCAATCTCCTGACCTCGCGGCTTTATGCGCGCTCGGTATTTGAACCACAATTATTGGCGCGCGGGGTGGATTTGTCTTTGGGGCGTGAAAACCTTGCGCTGCAGGCGATAAAAGTGACACAGCTTATGGCACCTGATTTTGTGGCTTTGAGCGATAAAGCCAGCGTGCGCGACGCCGTTCAGCATATGGCGAAAGCCCATTGCGCCGAGGCGCATCTGCAAGATGATAAGGGCCAATGGGTTGGTAAATTATGCCTTCACGCTTTGGTCGAGCGCGATGGCGACGAGGCCGCGCGCGCCTATATGGAAGCGATGCCTTTAGTTTTGCAGTCGGAGCAAACGGCGCTGGCGGCACAGCAGGCGATGGCCGATTTTATCGGTGAGGCCGTGCCGGTGTTAGAGGGCGGCAAGCTCATCGGCATTATTCACGAGGCAGATTTATTTGCCCATGCACGCATGGTGACCCGCAGCATATGGCAACATGACCATGATGAAGATGTGCGCGACCGTGCCGCATTTGATTTTGATGCTAGCTTAAAAAGATAGTGTTTCAGCGATTGACGCGCCTTTGATTATCGGGCAAATGAAGGGGGCTGGTCGGCCCTTGTGGCGGAATTGGTAGACGCGACGGATTCAAAATCCGTTTCCTTCACGGGA
>JAKMDW010000056.1 GCA_022426245.1 Alphaproteobacteria bacterium
GGTTTATAAATCCGGCCTCATCGGCGCGCTTGCCGGGCTTTTTCTGCTGGGCTGTGCCCCGGCCGATAAAGCACAAAAACAAGCCGAGGCCATTTTGGCGCAAATGACTTTGGAAGAAAAAATCGGCCAAGTGATTCAGGGTGATATTTCAACAGTCACGCCGGAAGATGCAAAAAACTATAATCTTGGTTCGGTTTTGAACGGCGGCAATTCTGCCCCAGGCGGCGGCAAAACGGCAAGCTGGCAAGCATGGATTGATGCGGCTGACGCCTATTGGCTGGCCTCAACCGATACCTCAGATGGCGGCTTGGGCATTCCTTTGCTGTGGGGCACTGATGCCGTTCACGGTCACAATAATTTACAAATGGCAGTTATCTTTCCTCACAACTCGGGCTTGGGCGCCACCGGTGACGCTGATTTGCTGCGTCGCATTGGCAAGGTGACAGCGCATGAAGTCAAAGCCACCGGACTGGATTGGGTTTTTGCGCCGACTTTGGCGGTCGCGCGTGACGACAGATGGGGGCGCGCTTATGAAAGCTATTCGGAAGACCAAAAATTAGTATCAAAACTGGGCGAGTCGATTCTACAAGGCCTGCAAGGCACGCCCGACCAAGATGATTTTCTGGGCGATAAGCGCGTGCTGGCCACGGCCAAGCATTTTGTCGGCGATGGCGGCACGCAATTGGGCATTGATAAGGGCGACACAATCGGCACGCTGGGCGACATTAAAAAAGTTCACGCCTACCCCTATCACGCCGCCATAGACAATGAAGTGCAAACCGTTATGGCCTCTTTCTCTAGCGTGAATGGCGAGAAAATGCACGGCGCCAAAGGTCTGCTGACTGATTTGCTGCGCGACGATATGGGCTTTGACGGCTTCGTGATTGGCGATTGGAACGGGCATGGCGAAATTCCGGGCTGCACCGCGACCGATTGCCCCGACGCGCTGCTGGCGGGTGTCGATATGTATATGGCCCCCGATAGCTGGAGAGGCATTTATGAAACATTATTGTCGCAAGTTAAAAACGGCACGGTGCCAATGGCGCGCCTCGATGAAGCGGTGACGCGTATTCTGACGGTTAAAATTCGTGCCGGTCTATTTGACGCTGGCCTGCCCTCCAAACGCGCCGCCGTGAACCGCGCCGCTTTGGGCCAAGCGGAACACCAAGAAGTTGGCCGCGAAGCGGTTCGCAAATCTTTGGTCATGTTAAAAAATAATGACGGCCTTTTGCCGTTTGACCCACGCGGACATATCGCCGTGGTCGGCGCAGCGGCGCGCTCCATGAGCCAACAAACCGGCGGCTGGACGCTGTCTTGGCAGGGCGATGATAATGCCAATGATGAGTTTGAAACCGGCGAGACAATTTATGACGGGCTGGAAGCCGCCATCACCAAAGCCGGTGGTAAAATCAGCTTCGCCGCCACAGCCGCGCAATTACGCGGCACACCCGATCTGGTGATTTATATGTTTGGCGAAACGCCCTATGCCGAATTCAAAGGCGATATGAGCGATGTGGTATTTGAATTTGACGATGGCCCGGCATTGGCCGAGCTGACCGCCTTGAAAAATAAAGGCCTGCCGGTCGTGTCGGTTTTTCTGACCGGTCGCCCGCTTTGGGTCAATCCGCATATTAACCGCTCCGATGCCTTTATTGTCGGTTGGTTGCCCGGCACGCAAGGCGGCGGCATTGCCGACGTGTTGGCGGCCGATGCCAATGGGCAAGCCGTTTATGATGTGACCGGCAAATTATCCTTTAGCTGGCCATCTGACGGGCGCGGCGAACCGATTGATAAATCCAGCACAAGCGGCGTTCAATTCCCGTTCGGCTTCGGCTTGGGATATGGCGATGCGGTTAAAACGGCATCGCTCTCCGAGGATGCGGGCATCAGCGCGCCAAATGGAAATTTCGACGGCGTATTGATGGCGCGCGGCGAAACGCAAGCGCCTTTCGGCTTTTTCATGGGCGACAGTTCCAATTGGAAGACCCCGTCCAAGCCGTTCTTATCGGCCAGTCTGGGTAAGGTTTTGACCTCGCGCGGGATTGATTATCGCGCCCAAGAAGATGCTCGCCAAATAAGCTGGCGCGGCGATGGGCGCGGCCTCATTAGCCTGCAAACGCAACGTCAGATTGACCTGACCGCATTGGGCAAAGCCGCTGCGCTTAATTTGGTAATGCATTTCCGGCTCGATGAAAATCCCACTGCCGCCGTATTACTGGCTATGGGCTGCGGCGATAATTGCGGCGCTCAGCTCGACATCACGCAAATGCTGAAAGCCGGACACACAGGCAAATGGCGTAAGCTCGCCGTGCCGCTGAGTTGCTTCACCCAAAAAGGGTTGAACGCCGGCGCGGTCAATGCACCGGTTTTGCTGGAAACAAACGGGGCGATGCGCCTCAGCCTGACCCGTATCGAACTGGTCGCCAATCGCGCAACGCCCGCGACAAGCCAAAGCTGCCCCCGATAATCAACAATTGGTTTAGGGGGCCGCGCGCGCTATCGCAGGCCCGGCTTGGTGCTTGCGATAGCGCGAATATTGGCTAATGATAGGGGAGGAATTTTTCGAAAATGACGATAAGTAAAAAATACACGATTGAGGACATCGCCGAACATGCCGGCGTTTCCATAAAAACGGTTTCGCGTGTGTTTAATAATTCCCCCAATGTGCGCCAACAAAAACGCGATTTGGTTTTGGGTGTGGCGCGCGATTTGGGCTACCGCCCGAATATCTCGGCGCGTCAATTGGCCAGCAAACGCAGTTTCGTCATCTCGCATTTTCACGATAATCCGAATACGGATTATTTATCGGAAATTTATGATGGCATGCGCCGCGCCTGTTCGGAGCAAGGCTATTATGCCGTGGCTGAAAAATTGGAACCCAAAAAGGGCTCTTATCGCCATGCCCTATTGGAATATTTGCTGCGCTATGAAGTCGATGGGGTGATTTTATCGCCGCCCGTCAGTGATGATAATTCCGTGATACGCGAAATAAAAAAGCGCGGCATTCCCTATGCGCTTATCTCACCGGGCAAAAAGAAAAAAGACGGCATTAATGTATTTATCAATGAGAGAGATGCCGGACGCAGCATTACCGATTTCCTCATCGAGCGCGGCCATAAACAACTGGCCTTTATCAGCGGCTTGGACAGTCATGCCGCCAGTCTGGAGCGCGAAGCCGGTTTTTGGGAAGCCATTGCAGCCTCGGATATCCCCAAGAAAAACGTGCTGCGCTTGGCCGGTGATTTTTCCATGCAATCGGGCTTTAGGGCTTTTGAAAAACTGACCAAAAAAGCCCCCAATGTGACGGGTATTTTCGCCGCCAATGATGAAATGGCCGTTGGCACGATTGTCGCCGCCTTGCGCGCCGGTAAAAAAGTGCCCGAAGAGCTGAGCGTTGTCGGCTTTGATGACAGCCCTTTCGCGCGCTCAATGTGGCCGACCATTACCTCGCTGGCACAGCCGATAGATGATATGGCGCATCTTTCAACGCAAAAACTCATTGATTGGATACATTCCGATCGCTTGAAAGAGTCTCAATTTGAGTTTGCGACGCAAATTATTGTGCGCGATAGTTGCCCCTAAGCAAATAGTGTGACCGCGGGGCCACGCCCCATCGGCGCGGCTCAACTAATATTTTATCTTGTTTGACAACGCTGTCATCATAGCGTTAATTTGTCACTCAATTTTGGTGAAGGAGACTGTCGTGGCAGAATTCGTGCCCGTCGAGCCATTTGACATCATTATCTTTGGTGTCACTGGTGACTTATCGCGGCAAAAGCTTTTGCCGGCATTATTTCACCGCTATTGCGACGGACAGATTGACGACTCATGCCGGATTATCGGCGTGGCGCGCGGCGCGATGGAAGACGCCGCCTTTTTGGACATGGTGCATGATAGCTGCGCCCTGGGTGTCGCTGATTAATTTCCCGAAGCCCAATGGCAACGCTTTGCCAAATTGCTGTGCTATTACGAAATCGACGCCACCGACGCCAATGCCGATTGGAAGGCGGTCGAAAAGGAACTGGCCACAGATGGCCGCCCCCGCATTTTTTACCTCGCTGTTGCGCCGCATCTTTATGTGCCGATTTGCGAAGCCTTGCGCGATGCCGGTCTGCGCCATGACGCGGCGCGGGTGGTTTTGGAAAAACCCATTGGCTCGGATTTGCAAAGCGCTGATGAGATCAACAAAGGGGTCGGCGCGGTTTTTGAAGAGCGCAATATTTTCCGCATGGACCATTATCTCGGCAAAGAGACGGTGCAAAACCTGCTGATTCTGCGCTTCGCCAATATGCTGTTTGAACCGCTTTGGTCGAATCGCTCTATCGACCATATTCAAATCACCGTGGCTGAGAGCTTGGGTGTTGAGGGCCGCGATGCCTATTATGACAGCGCCGGCGCGGTTCGCGATATTGTGCAAAACCATTTACTGCAATTGCTTTGCCTGATTGCGATGGAGCCGCCCAATAGTCTGGACGCTGAAAATGTGCGCGGCGAGAAAATCAAAGTATTGCGCGCGCTGAAAGGCTTTGAGGCCGAGAATATTGGTGAGCAAACTGTGCGCGCGCAATATAATGCCGGTCATGTCGATGAAAATCGCGTGCCGGGTTATTTGGACGCCCTGCCCGATAATTTGAAAAACAGCCGCACCGAAACCTATGCGGCGATTAAAACCGAGATTGCCAATTGGCGTTGGGCCGGCGTGCCGTTTTATTT
>JAKMDW010000132.1 GCA_022426245.1 Alphaproteobacteria bacterium
TCGCCGGATTGCTTCATTCAAGCGGTTGATCGTTTGTAATGTAGAAAAGAAAATGGTGAGCCCGGAAGGATTCGAACCTTCGACCCACTGATTAAAAGTCAGTTGCTCTACCACCTGAGCTACGGGCCCACTAAGGGTTTCAGCGTGTTGGCAATTTACTGGGTAAGCCCTGGGTAAATTTTTGCCTGTTTCCTCAGCCGAAACGTGGGCAGTCTATATCACCGGTAAAAGGCAATAGCAAACAAAATACCCGCGCCGCCGCCTGCCCAAAACGCCGCAGGCAAAGGGGCTATCTAAGACCCTTCATACGGTTTTGGTTTGAGTGAGAACGCGCCAACTAATGCCGGATTTTTGCTCTCATGAAATTGCCGCTTTGACTGCCATAATTTCAGATTGCGATAAAACGGTGCGGTCGGATAAAGGTGATGAACCAGATGATAATTCTGGTAGAGAAATAACGGGGTCATCAACCACTCAAAACCGACGCGGTTTGATGTGCTTTGAAACGGGTCTTCTTGCGCCTTTGTTTGGTGCGGATAATGCGGCAAAAAATCAAAGCTCAGCGTCAAAAAAACTTTGACAATGCGGGTCGGCACGAAATGCAGCAGCAGATAATAAGTCAACCAACCGCCATAAATTGCCGCGCCAATAATGGTGAGGCCGACAAGGCCGCCAATATATAATTCCATGCGCTCTTTTTTCGGTCTCCGGTTAAAGACGCTTGGGCTTAAATAAAACCGAAAATAAGCGGCGTCTACAGTCGCCCATTTAAGGGGCAAAAGAAGTGCAGGCCCCCGCCCCGCATAGCTATCGGGGTCGCGCTCGGAATCATTGGTGAATTTATGGTGCTGCATATGCACGAATCGAAACACGCCGAAAGCCGGTGCCGGTTCCAGCAACATTGTGCTGATGCGCCCAAGCCAATCATTCAGCTTTCGATTGGTGCTGACAGAGCTATGCGTGGCATCATGAGCGACCGTAAAAGCAAAATAGGCGGCGACCGTGTTCAACAATATCGCTGACCAAAGCGGCAATCGCCCACTCACATAGCCGTAACAAGATGCGCCAAATAACGCCAAAGCCGACATAAACAAAAAGATTGTTGGCAAAGCGACTTTGGGGCGTTCCATCAAAAGCTGAAACTGCTTGAGATTGTCATCGCGCTCAGACTTAACGGTTTGCGAATTCATATTTCACTCCATAAAAGCGGCAAAACACCCGCCAGTTTACTTAAAAATTCAGACATTGGCCGCGCAAAGCATTGGCTCAACAAATGGCACTAGACCGCCCGGAGGGCCAGCCAATAGGATTTGTCAGCATGGCGCGGCATATTATTCGACCAATCTTTTGACGTCGAAAATAACGGCGTCTTCCGCCGACATTTTGCCGTCCAGCGTATCGAGATAGGCGGCATTTATCGCGTCTTCATTATCGAATTTTTTGACCTTTAACCAATTGGCGGCTTCCATCATCAGCCCCACTGTGCGCCCGCCGATTTCGGCCAGAATGTTTTTGGAATTATCGCCTTTCGAAAGCACCGCAATTTCATCCGGCCCTGACCAGAACACCGGGCGTGGTCCGGGTAAATCGTTATCATCTCGCGCACCCTCTTCCCAATGGGTTGCGCCGACTGTGCCAGTATAGGCAATCAAATCGCCTAAATGATGATGAATGGCCGCGCGCAATTGCGCGTTCCCCGCCATATCAAAAACCACACTGGAATCGAGGGGCAATTGGTCAATCTCATCATAGGTCAGGACCTCGTCATAACAGCCGGTCATCTCAACAAAGGCTTTATTGCGCGCCGATGTCAGGCCGATAGCGCGACATTTATCTTTATGTTCTTGGGTCAGAAAATGCCCAAAACCGAGAGCCGTTTTGCTGGACGCGCTGGTGATGACAATATTGCGGGCACCATAAAAATCATGTCGGGTAACATAATGCTCAAGCAAGAATGATGTGCTGATGACCGGCCGCAGCAGGCTTTGCATATCGTCAAAATCCGGATGGTAACCCGGCTCAGCGAAAGAGCGGGCATATTCGCGATAAAACTCAGGTATCGTGTCACGCGCCGGGCTCATATCGGCGCATTTCATCGCCGTGACCTTATCCATTTTTGCCAACACAAAAGTCGAGAGCGGATAGAAACCATAAAGCCGCTCGCCAACGGGCAAATCATCATGGGCCGACGCAATAATGTCGCCAAAGCCCCAAAATGGCATACGCGCATAGGGTGCCGATGTCGGAAAGCTTTCGAGATAACGAATAAGGCCGGTTTTTCCGGCAATGCCATAAGAAATCGTATTGGCCGTCAATGCCAACCGGTCCACGGCAATTATCACATCGCCTTTTTCCATTTGGTCGCCATCCAATGCGGCACCATCAATGAATTTTGCATCACGAAAATCGGTCGGATTGAAAACAAAGTCTCTGGTTTTGTAAATCATTTGGAATAATTACCACCCGCTTGACATCAGAACAATAAAAAGTGACACCTATGGTGTCAATATTTATTATCGGGGGATTCCTCATGGCTACGAAAATCACACAAATACGAATGAGCGATTATCCGGGTCGCCGTGCGCCGCGCGAAATATGGCAGACCACGCATGATGCCCTTCCCGAATTAAGGGACGGTCAGGTTGCTGCGCGCATTGACTTTGTGTCGATTGATCCCGGCATGACCGGCTGGATTACCGATAAACGGGGCTATATGCCGCCGGTGCGCCCGGGCAGTGTCATGCGGGCTTTTGGCGTCGGTGAAATAATTGAAAGCCGCAGCGATAATCTCGCCGTCGGTGATTGGATTACCGGCTTTTTGGGCATGCGCTCACATGGTGTTTTCAATGATAAAGATGTGCGCCTCATTGATGTTGAGATGGCGCCGCCGGAATTATTTCTCTCCGGCCTCGGCATGACGGGTTACACAGCCTATTTCGGGATGATGGATATTGGCCGCCCTAAGGCTGACGAAACAATTGTGGTTTCTGCCGCTGCCGGTGCGGTGGGCAGCATGGCAGCACAATTGGCCAAAAATGCGGGCGCGCGCGTCATTGGCATTGCCGGCGGTGCTGAAAAATGTCGTTATTTGACCGAGACGCTGAAGCTTGACGCGGCGATTGATTATAAATCGGAAAATATCGGGGTGCGGCTTGATGACTTGGCCCCCAATCATATTGACCTTTATTACGATAATGTGGGCGGTGATATTTTGGATCTGGCTTTGGAGCGCATGCAATATCGCGGACGCATTGTCGTATGCGGTGCGATTTCCCAATATGACAAAGAAACCCCTCAAGGACCGGCCAATTATCTGCAAATCGTCATGCAGAGCATCAAAATGCAAGGCTTCACCATGCGCGATTACATGCACCGTGTTCCCGAAGCGGTGCAAGAATTGAGTGTCGGCCTGAAGGATGGGTCGCTCATTTGCCGACAACATATTTTGCAGGGTCTGGACAGTTTTCCCGACGGGTTTGAAATGCTTCTCGCCGGTGCCAATGAAGGAAAATTATTGATACGGGTTGACCATCAAGGCGCATAAGGCTGGCGTGACGCGGCAAAAAATGGATAATCTGCTGGAGAGGATTTTTTAATGTCTGCCGACCGCGCCGCGTTTCGTGAAAAACTCACCACACAAACCATTATCGCCCCGGGTGTTTATGACGGGCTGTCAGCGCGCATTGCCGATGCGGCGGGCTTTGATGCGCTCTATCTCTCGGGCTATGGCGTCTCGGCCAGCCAATTGGCCAAACCCGATAATGGCTTTTTGACCCGCGCCGATATGCGCGACCGCATTACCTCTATTTGCGCGGCCATCACCACCCCGCTCATTGCCGATGCCGATACCGGTTTTGACGATATCGCCGCTACCGTGCAGGCCTATGAGGCCGCCGGTGCCTGTGGTATTCAGATTGAAGACCAGCAAATGCCGAAACTTTGCGGGCATATTCCCGGGCGCGAAACCGTCAGTCGCGATGCCGCTATGGCGCGGATTGAGGCGGCGGTGCAAGCGCGCCAAGACGATGATTTTCTGATTGTTGCCCGCACTGATGCGCGCGAGCAAAGCGGCATTGACGAAGCGATTAAACGCGGACGGCTTTTCGCCGAAGCGGGCGCAGATATTTTATTTATCGAGTCGCCCGAAAGCGAAGACGAGTTCAAGCAGATCGGGGCCGCCCTGGGCGATATGCCGCTTTTGGCCAATATGGTTGAGGGCGGACGCAGCCCGCTTATCGCCCGTGATGCGCTGGTCGGCATGGGATTTAATTTTATCATTTATCCGGTCGCCGCCATGGCCAGCGTCGCCGCCACATTGCAAGCCGCCTATCAAGGCCTGCACAACGAGACAGCGACACCGGACAGCGTCAGCTTTGCGGAGCTGAGCCGTCTTGTCGGTTTTCCTGAAAAATAAATTTGCCCCTTGCGTAAAAGCTGAGATGCAACCTATTGTGCGCGCCAATCAAAGGAGACAGCCCATGACAGAGATACCGGCACAATTAGAAGGTTGGACGAAATGGGGCAGCGAAGAGCCGTTTGAAGACCATACTGGCCCGTTTTACATGAAGCTGAACGCCGATGGCGGCGCGCATTTATCGGCATTTCTGTGCGAGAAACATCATTTCAACGGCGGCGGATTTTTGCATGGCGGCATGTTGATGAGCTTTGCCGATTACGCCTTATTCGTCATCGCGCATGATGAATTGGAAGACCAACATTCCGTGACAGTGTCCTGCCAAACCGAATTTCTAAAAGGCGCCGCCCCTCTCGGCGAATTGGTTTATGCGCGCGGCCATGTCAGCCGCAATACGCGCTCATTGATTTTTGTGAAGGGCGAGATTTTTGTTGGTGACGATACACTCGCCACATTTGGCGGCATTTTGAAGAAAATCGCACCCCGAACTGACTGATACACTGACTGATACAGCGTCCCATAAGCCGGATTGTTGAAAAGTTTTTTCCAGCGCAGCAGCGGCGCGCATCGCCGCCTGTTTTTCGGCAGATGACAGAAATTGTCCCGCGCCATAATCCGTCGCCTGCCACATCAGCCCATTATGGCGGGCTGATAAAATCTGCCATTTATGGCTCTCGGCATAATCCTTTTGACCCAGCGCGCCACTGGCATGAAGCCGCGCCATCGAATCTTGTGCATGCGCCGCATCCTTCAATGCCGATTGACGTTAATTCTCGGCCGCGAGATGAATGTCGGGCACCACGCCATGCCCGAATTCATAAGCCTGACCGAGGCGATAAAACCCATATTGGTGGCTCTGCGCCGCCGCCTTTCGAAACCAAAAAACCGATTGCGCTTTGTCATGCGGCACGCCGTCACCGATAAAATAGCGGTCGACCAATTTCATTTGCGCGTGAACATCGCCTTGCGACGCGGCTTGATGCAATGCGTCAATGCCGAGCGGATTGCTGCATGCGGCGAGCAAAAATAAAGCGGCGATATAAGTCAGGGGTCGAGCCATAGCGTTCTTCTTCTTTTTCATTGCCCATAGCCTATGGCCTCGACCAGCAACAAACAAGCAGTTATCGAGAGCCTTTAACGTCGGCCTTTAAAGTGGGTCTATATCACCGGCTTTTTGTCGGGCGTAAAACTCGGCGCGGAAATCCTCAAAGCGGCCTTCTTCAATCGCCGCGCGCATGGCCGCCATAAGCCCCTGATAAAAGGCCAGATTGTGCCATGTCAGCAGCATGGCCCCGAGATATTCGCCGCAGCGATGCAAATGATGCAAATAAGCGCGGCTATAACGGCTGGACGCATCGCAAGCCATGCTCTCATCAAGCGGGCGCGGATCATCAGCATGACGCGCATTGCGAATATTCACCTTGCCGCGCCAACTATAGGCCGTGCCGTGCCGACCGGCGCGTGTCGGCATGACGCAATCAAACATATCAACGCCGCGCGCCACGGCTTCCACCAAATCCTCCGGTGTGCCGACCCCCATTAAATAGCGCGGCTTGTCTTCCGGCAGCGCGGGGGTGGTCACATCAAGCACTTTCAGCATGGCGTCATGCCCTTCCCCGACGGCCAAGCCACCGACGGCGTAACCGTCAAAGCCGATATCTTGCAGCATTGCCGCGCTTTGATGGCGCAAATCCTCATAAACACCGCCCTGCACAATGCCGAATAGCGCATCGCCCGCACCGGCATCATAATCAGCGAAAGCGTTTTTACTGCGTTCGGCCCAGCGCATGGAAAGCTGCATAGAGGTTTCGGCTTGCTCATGCGTCGCCGGAAAGGGCGTGCACTCATCCAGCACCATGCGGATATTCGCGCCCAATAGGGTTTGAATTTCAATGCTACGCTCGGGCGTCAGCATATGCTCGCTACCATCGAGATGGCTTTGAAAGCGCACCCCCTCCTCGCTCATTTTGGCGAGCTTCGCCAGCGACATGACCTGAAAGCCGCCACTATCGGTTAAAATCGGCCCGTCCCATTGCATGAAATCTTGCAGGCCACCCAGGGCCGCAACTTCCTCCGCTCCCGGACGCAGCATTAAGTGATAGGTATTGCCCAGCACAATATCAGCGCCAAGCGCGCGCACTTGGTCGGGATACATGGCCTTAACCGTCGCCGCCGTGCCGACCGGCATAAAGGCAGGCGTGCGAATGGTGCCGCGTGGCGTCTCAATCTCGCCGCGCCGCGCCCAGCCATCGGTCTTCATCAGCGTAAATTTCATGGCTCTTTCCGCTCCAGCAAACACGCATCGCCATAAGAATAAAAGCGATAGCCGTCAGCAATAGCATGGGCATAGGCCGCTTGCATCTCCTCCAGCCCCGCCAAAGCCGAGACCAGCATGAATAGCGTGGAACGCGGCAGATGAAAATTGGTCAGCAACATATCGGCGGCGCGAAACCGATAACCGGGCGAGATGAAAATATCCGTCACGGCCTCGAAAGGCTGAACCTGACCGGCTTCATCTGTGGCGCTTTCAATCAACCGCAGCGAGGTGGTGCCGACACAAATAATGCGCCCACCATCGGC
>JAKMDW010000055.1 GCA_022426245.1 Alphaproteobacteria bacterium
TTGCGCATTTTGCCGGCCGTATGGGCAATCACTTCATGGTCGTTTTCCAATTTCACACGAAACGTCGCATTGGGCAGTAATTCTACCACCGTTGCGTTAAACTCCAGAAGTTCTTCTTTAGCCATAAGTCCTACCCGTTAAATTTGCCGGAGAATGACCAAGAGCGCGGCAGAAATCAACCTTTTTCTGGTCATACACAATCATCTATCCGCGCATTTGCAAAACCGAGATGAGCGTAAACAGCCGTCGCGCCGTATCGTCATCCAGCACCACCTTGTCAGCCAGGCGGGTTTTCAACAGTTCAGCGCTCTCATTATGCAAGGCGCGCCGTGCCTGATCAATGGTCTCCACCCGCTCGGGCGTGGCCGTACGCATGGCTTCAAAATAGCTTTCGCAAATCATAAAATAGTCGCGAATATTGCGCCGAAACGGCGTCATGGAAAGTTCAATACGGCTCAATGCTGCGCCCGCACCATCGGAAACGGCAAACACAATGCCCCTATCGGCCAGCGATAACTGCAACCGATACGGCCCGTCCGGCCCATCGACCAAAGCAAAATGATTGCTGTCCAAAATATCAAAAATAGCAACGCGGCGTTCATGCTCAAGGTCGGGATTGCGTGCCACAAGCGCCGGGTCATCCAACGATAAATGCACGATGCGCTCGGCTTTATTCTCACGCCCGGCTTTATGTTCGCCCTCAGCACTCATTCAGCTATCGCTTCCGATATTCAACCGAATGGAGATTGAGCGGCCATGTGCTTGCAAGCCTTCTTCCTCAGCCAGACGCACCGCCGCCGGGCCGATTTCGGCCAGCGCATTGGCATCGCATTTTACCAAAGAAGACCGCTTCATAAAATCAAGCACAGACAGACCCGATGCATAGCGCGACGCGCGCGCGGTCGGCAGCACGTGATTGGGGCCGGCAATATAATCGCCAATCGCTTCGGGTGTGTGGCGACCCAAAAATATCGCACCGGCATGGCGGATATTTTCAGCCATTGCATCAGCTGCGTCGACCGCCAATTCCAGATGTTCGGGCGCTAGCTGATTGACCAATTCGGGGGCTTGCGCGGTCAACTCATTGACCACCAAAATCGCGCCAAAATTTTCCCAACTGGCGCGCGCAATGGCTTCGCGCGGCAGGGTTGCCAGCGTCGTCTCAATCGCCGCCGCCACCTCATCGGCATAATCATTATCGTCACAAATGAAAATCGACTGCGCGACTTCATCATGTTCGGCTTGGCTCAATAAATCAGCGGCCATCCATGCCGGATCATTTTGCCTGTCAGCCACCACCAAAATCTCAGACGGGCCGGCAATCATATCAATGCCGACCTGTCCGAAGACCTGCTTTTTTGCAGCCGCCACATAGGCATTTCCCGGCCCGACAATCACATTAACCGGTGCAATGGTCTTTGTGCCATAGGCCAAAGCAGCCACGGCCTGCGCCCCGCCAATGCGGTAAATCTCATCAACACCGGCCAGCTTGGCCGCCACCAAGACCAACGGGTTTAGCTTGCCGTCCGGTGTCGGCACGACCATCACCAAACGCGCCACGCCGGCGACCCGCGCCGGTATCGCGTTCATCAAAACACTTGAGGGGTAATTGGCCAGTCCACCCGGCACATAAAGCCCCGCCGCATCAACCGCGTTCCAGCGATGGCCCAGTTCAACCCCTGCCGCATCGGTGAAACGGGCATCCTCGGGTTTCTGGCGCGCATGAAAATCAGTAATCCGCGTCGCGGCCAGTTCCAGCGCCGCTTTTGTGTCGGGCGCACACGCCGCCATAGCGGCATCGATCTCGGCCTCTGTTACGCGCAAGGTTTCAGCGCTCAGCGTCTGGCGGTCATATTTTTCGGTCAGCGCGATAAGCGCCGCATCGCCGCGCGCGCGCACATCGTCAATAATGGCAGCGACCGCATCATTCACATCGACCGATTGCTCGCGCTTCATCGACTGCAGAGCAGCAAAACGCTCGGCAA
Organism: Alphaproteobacteria bacterium; assembly: GCA_022426245.1. GTDB lineage: Bacteria > Pseudomonadota > Alphaproteobacteria > RS24 > RS24 > UBA8337. The sequence continues at coordinate 1,986 of JAKMDW010000055.1, forward strand.
AATCACTATCGTCAATATGGGCGCGTAAAAAACAGGCCATGTCGTTTCCGGTACAGTCTCGCTTACTCTTCAAAATCATGTTGCGGGCGGGCTTTGGCCACCCACGGCGCAGTTATATCTTCCAATATGGCCTCACAGGCCTCAACTGCCAAGCGTATCTCACCGCCACCGGCAAATTGCAAACGCATTTCTCCCGCCGGCAGTGTGTCGGGTTCAAAATGCACGGCCAATAAGGCGACCACACCCTCGCGGCGCGCCAAATTCAGTTTCTTTTGCCTGATGGAGACGACATTGGCAAGCTGCAGCGCACTGCGCACGCGCATCGGCGCACCCTCATTTTCCCAACAAAACCGATTGGCCAACAGCACGAAACGCTGCTCATCAGCCAAATAAGCCATATCGCCAAGCTGCGCGACCGCGTCTTGCAGATGCGCTGATATGACCTCAACATCATCGGCACTGCGCCCATATAATTTCAGCGGTGCATTCATACCGTTTCCCGCCAGATTTTTGCCCCCACGGCGGACAGTTTTTGTTCAATACGCTCATAACCGCGGTCGAGATGATAGACCCGCGAAATACGCGTTTCGCCCTCCGCCATCAAACCGGCAATGACCAGGGTGACGGAGGCGCGCAAATCCGTCGCCATCACCGGCGCGCCATAGAGCTTTTCAACCCCCGTGACAATCGCCGTATCGCCTTCCAATGAAATATCCGCGCCCAGCCGCGCCAATTCCTGCACATGCATGAAGCGGTTTTCAAATATCGTCTCGCGAATGCGCGACACACCATCGGCGCAACACATCAGCCCCATAAACGGCGCCTGCAAATCAGTGGCAAAACCCGGATAGGGTTCGGTGGTGATCGGCGTTGCCTGCGGGCGCCCATCGGGGCCGATAACATGCAAGCCCATATCGGTTTGGCTAAGGGTCGCGCCCGCCAAGCGCATGGCCGGTGCCAGCGCGCCCAATGCCGCCTCGTCAATGCCGGTCAACGTCACCGCGCCGCCGGTCGCTGCGACAGCCAGCGCAAAAGCGCCTGCCTCAATGCGGTCGCGGGTGACGGTATGATCGGCGCCGTACAATTTCTCGACCCCTTGAATGGTCAAAATGCGTGTGCCCAAGCCGTCAATTTGCGCACCCATAGCTTGCAGGCAAGTGCCGACATCAACCACTTCCGGCTCAGTGGCGGCATTGGTGATAACGGTTTCGCCTTTGGCCAAACACGCCGCCATCAGCAGCACATGCGTCGCGCCAACCGAGACAAAAGGGAAATCCACCCGTGCGCCTTTAAGGCCGCCTTTGGCTGTTGCGTTCACATAGCCGCCCTCGACAGAAATATCAGCGCCCATGGCGGCCAAGCCGTTCAGATATAAATCAACCGGCCGCGTGCCAATAGCGCAGCCGCCGGGCAGCGAGACTTGCGCCTCATGGGCGCGCGCCAAAAGCGGCCCCAGCACCCAAAAGCTGGCGCGCATTTTCGACACCCATTCATAAGAGGCCCGCGTGCTGGCAAGCGTCGGTGTATCAATGCTCACGCCCTCGCCCGGACCATTGCCAAACTCCGCGACTGTTGCCCCCAGCTCGGCCAAAACTTTTGCCAAAGTGCGCGTATCGGCAAGCCGCGGCGTGCCGCGCAAAATCAGCTTCTCATCGGTCAAAAGCCCGGCCACCATGAGCGGCAGCACGGCGTTTTTAGAACCCGAGACAGCAATCTCGCCGCGCAGCCTGTGACCGCCGGATATGACAATTTCATCCATCAGATTGGCTCTGTTTCGTGGCCCGCTTGGCTTCTTTGCGGCGTTTCAGATTCGCG
>JAKMDW010000061.1 GCA_022426245.1 Alphaproteobacteria bacterium
TGTCGAAAATCGTGCCATTGCTGACGCGGATTTATCCCAATGGCCAAGCCGATGTGAACCATTTTCATGCCGCCGGTGGCATTGGCTTTGTTATCGGCACCCTATTGGATAATGGCTTATTGCACGACGATGTTCGCACAATTGTCGGCCACGGCCTCAGCGCCTATCGCCAAGAACCGGTGTTGGAAGACGGCGGGCTTATCTGGCGCGATGGCCCGACACAAAGCGGCGATCTCGAAATTCTGGCCGATTGTGCCACCCCGTTTGACGCCGAAGGCGGTATTCGTTTGGTTGACGGCAATTTGGGGCGCGCCATCATCAAAGTCTCTGCCGTGCAGCCAGCGCACCGCATCATAGAAGCACCGGCGCGAATTTTTTGCGATCAAAATGCGGTGCAAGAAGCGTTTGAAGCGGGTCAGCTAGACGGCGATGCGATTATTGTTCTGCGCTTTCAAGGTCCGGCAGCCAATGGCATGCCGGAATTGCACAAGCTGACACCGGCATTATCGGTGTTGCAAGATCGCGGTTTTAAAGTGGCATTGGTGACCGATGGGCGCATGTCCGGCGCGTCGGGCAAAGTTCCCGCGGCCATTCATGTAACGCCGGAAGCCACGCATGGCGGGCCTTTGGCGCAATTAAACGACGGCGATTTGGTGCGCCTCGATAGCGAGAGCGGCGTTTTGAGCTGCGCCGAGGATTTAACGCAGCGCCCGATTGTGGCCGCGCCTTTGAGCAATACCGGACCAAATTTGGGCCGCAATTTGTTCAACACATTAAGAGCCTTTGTCGGCTCGGCAGAAACAGGGGCGTCACTCGTGGCGTCTGAGGAGGGGTAAATGTTTCTAGTTGGTGATATTGGGGGGACCAATGCGCGCTTTGCCATTGCCCGCACGACAGATGATCAAAGCATTGTGATTTCGGATTTCGAGAAATTCAACGCCCATCAATTTGATTGTTTTGACGATACGATGAATGAGTTTGTCGACCGCATCGGGTTACGCCCGTCATTGGCTGTGCTGGCAGTGGCCGGACCGATTAATAATGGCGAGGTGAAATTCACCAATCGGACATGGCAACTTAATGCCAATCAAATCGCCCAAAGCTGCCAGCTTGATGAAGTCTGCTTGATGAATGACTTCACCGCCATGGCTTATTCCGTGACGCGCATTGGCGATGACAGCTATATCAATTTAAAGCCCGGACAGGCGGCCGAAAACGCGCCGATTCTGGTCGCTGGACCGGGCACGGGTTTCGGATCGTGCCTGTTGGTGCCGCATGCCGATGGCCGCTGGCAGACCATTGCCGCCGAGGGAGGCCACAGCCTCTTTGTGCCGCGCAATGAATTGGACCGCGAAATTATCCGTATCCTGTCGCAACACACGGGGACGATTTCGGTCGAACGCATTTGCGGCGGTGCGCATTTGGTAGAACTGACATCGGCGATGGCTGAATTGCATGGCTGCGCCGCGCCCGGCTTGTCACCGCAGGAGATTATCGAAAGAGCTGAGCAAGGCGACGCATTATGCCGTGATATTTGTCAAATACGCGCCGATGCTATCGTTTCAAGCTTGGCAAATATGGCGCTGGTCGGCGGCACGCTGGGCGGCATTGTTGTCGCCGGCGGTGTGGCGCGCCATTTGCTCAATTTCCTGCGCGACGAAGAGACCATTGGGCGCTTTGCCTCGGTCTGGCCGGATGGCAATTATCTGCAGCATATTCCCATTCGCCTGTTGGTGAACCCGCTTGCCCCGCTGGTCGGCGCGGCGGCACATTATTTGCAGAACGAGAAATAAAATGAGCGACACCCACGACCTTTTTGCCTGTCCCATTGTTCCGGTGTTGACCGTCAACGCCCTTGAACACGCCGTGCCACTGGCCGAGACATTAGGCAAGGCGGGGTTTACGGCATTGGAAGTCACGTTTCGCACAACCCATGCCGCCGCGGCGATTGCCGCCATGCGCAAAGCCTGCCCGGATTTAAATATTGGCGCCGGCACGATTACCGGCGCGGCGCAATTTGACGCTGCTTGCGCGGTGGGCAGCGATTTTTTGGTTTCGCCGGGCACCGGCCCAACGCTTTTTAACCTGTTCAAGCAAGCCAAAATGCCGGTCTTTCCCGGCATTGCAACGCCCAGCGAAGCGCTGGCCGCTTATGAACAAGGTTATAAAATTCAGAAATTTTTTCCGGCCAGTGCCAATGGCGGCACCGCCATGTTGAAAGCCATGTCGGCACCCTTGGCCGATATTTCTTTTATGCCGACAGGCGGCATTCATCGCGAAAATATGCGAGACTATTTGGACTTGCCCAATGTGGTCGCCATAGGGGGGAGCTGGATGATCGATTCTAAAGCTCTTGCTGCCGGTGATTGGGATGCTCTGGGTGCTTACGCTGAACGACAAATTCAAGCTTAAGGAAAAAACATGCGCCAGCCCCTAAACAATGCCGCCGCCTTACGACGGCAGCTTATGCAATATTTACCAATGCGGGCGCATGACCCGCATGCCAATGCGGCCAAGTTATTGGCCTATCGTCTATCCGACGAAATTTCGACGGGACAGTTGAGCCTCGCGCAAATGGAAACCATTTTGGCCGATTTGTGCAAAACCGCAGCGCGCGACCGCGGCAAGCGTTTGGCCGAGCGCGCCGGTCTCGGCGAGATTGAGAACTGGCGCCGCCAATTCAAAAAAATTGTCGCGCAAAAAGCCAAAAACGGCTTTCCGGCATTTCGAAAATGGGTCGAAAGCGAAGCCATCGGGCTGGTCGCCACGGCGCACCCGACTTTTGCCATGACCGACACCATGCGCGCCCATGTATTGGCGGCGGCCAGTGGTGCCAAAGCCCCCCGCAAGCTGACCGCTGACAGCATCATCCGCACCGCGCCGCCGCGTCTCGCCGACGAGCACGACGAAGCGCAAACATGTATCCGCACCATGCATCGTGTCATTGACGACGCCAATGCGACGATTTTTGTCCAAGCTGCCAAGAGCTTCCCAACCCAATGGACGAAATTAACCCCGCAATTGGTCACCGTCGCCAGTTGGGTCGGTTATGATTTGGACGGGCGACGCGATATTAAATGGAGCGATACCATTCGGCTAAAGCTGAATGAAAAAGCCGCCAAATTGTTAGATTATTGCGAGATTGCTCAGACCATTGCTGTCGCGTGCAAGACACCGCCAAAAGCGCTTTTGGATTTCATCACGGCGGCGCAAAAAGCGCTGAGCATTGCACAAAGCGAAAAAGACGCTTTCGCACAAGATTTGAGCGATGCTCAAAACCTTGAAGCCGCCGCCAGAATATTGACCATGCCGCAAGCCGGACGTTGGCTCGACACCGGCCCGGCTCTTAAATATTTAAACGCTGCCATCAAGCAAACGGGCGAGCGCAAAACCAAGCAAGCCTGTCTGGTGCTGAAAGCGCATATTTTGCGCTGCGGCATGGGTTCGGCGCGATTGCATTTGCGGGTCAATGCGCAACAGGTATTGACGGCCATTGGCGCGCATATATCGGTAACCGGCGATGACCGCCTAAACTCGCGCACATTTTTGCGCCGCGTGTCAAAATTTGCCGAGCGGGTGAAACCCATCAAATCCGATTTCGCCATGCTTGACGCGCAAGATGGCACAGTTGACCGGCAGCTTATTTTGGCTGCGCAAATCCTGAACAGCATTGACCGCGATATGCCGATACGCTTTCTCATCGCGGAATGTGACCAAGCCAGCATTGTGTTGAGCGCGTTGGCGTTGGCGCGCTATTATGGCGTCGCCGGACAATTGGATATTTCGCCACTCTTTGAAACGCCTCACGCGCTGCGTAATGGTGGCCGCGTGGTGGCGCAAATGCTTGAGCAACCCGCCTATCGCGCCCATGTCAAACGGCGTGGCGTGGTCGCCGTGCAAACTGGCTTTTCCGATGCCGGCCGCTTTATGGGGCAAATTGCGGCGGTGCTGGCGGTCGAGCGTCTGCAATCACACCTCGCCAATGCCATAGCCGAATGTGGCTTAACCGATATGCGCGCGCTTATTTTCAACACGCATGGCGAGTCGATAGGGCGCGGTGGCCATCCGGGCACACTGACCCAACGCATGGATTATATTATGAGCCCGTGGGTGTTTGAGCGATTCCGCCGCCAAAAAATCGCCCTCACCCATGAGTTCAGTTTTCAGGGCGGTGACGGCTTTCTATGGTTTGGCGATGACCGGATGGGCGAGGCATCATTGTTGCAATTAATGTGCGCGCGTTTTCAGCCGACCGAAACGGCGGCAGATGACGAATTTTATGCCGATGCCGATTTCGTTTGGGACTTTTATAATGAAGTCATAAATCAGCAAGACAGCCTGTATCACGATGATGATTATCGCTACATGCTGTCAGGCTTCGCGCGTAACTTCCTTATTCCATCCGGTTCGCGTCCTGAGATTCGCCAAGCCAGCGGACCATTGGCGCAATCCACATTTACGCCGCGGCGTATTCGCGCCATTCCGCATAATGCGATTTTGCAGCAATTGGCGATACCGACCAATGTGATTTTCGGCATTGGGCGGGCCGGACGTATTGACCCGAACCGCTTCAATATGATTTTCCGTAAAGCCCCGCGCGGGCGCACCATTATGGATATGGTGTTGGGCAGTTGGCGCAATACGCATTTGCAAATTCTTGCCGCCTATGGGGATTTTCAAGATCCGAATTTTTGGATTTCGCGCTCCATCGCACAAGGCAATAAACCGACACGCTGGCAATATCGCGTCGTCGCGCACCAGCTTTACCAGCGCAATGCCAATCCGAAATTGCGGCAATTGCTGTATCGCCTGCGCGCCGATGGCGATTTGCTCGCCGGCATTATGCAAGCCGAAAAAAGCGATATCAGCCTTAGCCTGTCAGGCGAAGCCGATGGCGCAACGCAAAACCAGATTCTGTTTCACGGCATTCGGCTGGCCATTTTAATGCACGCGCAATTCGTCTGTGGTGCTTTGCCCGTCAACGCACCGCCCGGCGCGACGCGCGATGAGATTATGGAACGGATTTGCAATTTCGATTTGGCCCATGTCATCGACACACTGGCCGCTACCTATCGGCCCAGCGAGAGCGGCGCTGCCAAATTAGGGAGAACAGATGAGCCGCAACGCATTTTGGCTGATTTGGAGCACTGCCGCCGCATGGTGCAAATGACCAGCCAAGGCTTGGCGCAGGGTTTTAACGCTTACGGCTAAAGCGATAAGAGCAGCGGTTTTTCAATATAATCGGCCAGTGTCGCCAAAAATTGTGCGCCAATAGCGCCGTCAATGGCGCGGTGGTCGCAAGACAGTGTGACGCGCATATCCGTTTGTTCGACAACTTCACCATTTAGCAAGATCGGTTTCTTCACCGGCCCGCCAACCGCCAATATAGCGGCTTGCGGCGGGTTGATGACGGCGGTGAATTGGTCAATGCCGAACATGCCTAAATTGGAGACGGAAAAACTGCCGCCCTCATATTCAGACGGCTTTAATCGTTTCTCAGCCGCCCGCGCCGCCAAATCCTTAATCTCCGCGCTGATGGCGCGAATGGGTTTTTCATCGCATTTGCTGACAATCGGTGTGATCAACCCTTCGGGCAGCGCCACGGCGACACCGATATCGGCATGGTGATGGCGCAAAATCGCATCACCGGCGAAAGACACATTGACCTCCGGCACATCCATCAGCGTCAAAGCGGCGGCGCGCACAATCAAATCATTCAGTGAGATTTTTTCGGGCTTCCCATCAAGCTCGGGCCGTTCGGCCAAGGCCATATTGATGCGCGCGCGATGATCCATCAGCGCGTCAATGGCCAGGCTTCTGGTCAGATAAAAATGCGGGATTTGCTGCATTGACTGGGTCAGCCGCGTGGCAATCGCCCCGCGCATCATATCCAGCGGCAGCTCATCATATTGGTCAGGCGTGTAATAGGCCCGGGCATCGGGCAGCGCGGGCATGATGGCGCGATGCATTTGTCCGGGCTGAATTTGAGTGGCGGCCTGAAATACGGCTTCGGCTGCAAGGTGTGACACCGGCATAGCCTTGCCGTCGCGCAGCGCCTCAATATCGCGCTTGATAATCCGTCCGTTCGGCCCGCTGCCGATTATTTGCGATAGCTCAATGCCGTTTTGTTGCGCCAAATGGCGCGCCAAAGGCGAGGCGACAATGCGGTTATCAGCCATTACAATTACTCAGCCGCATCGCGGAAATAAGCCGCGCGTTTGGCGGCGGCGACAATCTGGTCGATTTGTGGCAACGCCAAACGTTCGAGATTTTCGGCATAAGGCATGGGCACATCAGCGCCATTGACCGCCTCAATCGGCGCGTCCAGCGCGTCAAAGGCACGGCGCTGCACTTGTGCGGCAATTTCCGAGCCGACCGAGCAAATCGGCCAGCCCTCTTCAATTGTCACCAAGCGATTGGTTTTTTCGACCGAGGCAACAACTGTGTCGACGTCAAGCGGCCGCAGGCTGCGCAAATCGATCACTTCCGCCTCAAGGCCAATGGCGGCCAATTGCTCGGCCGCCTGTAGGGCCATGGCGACACCGCGCGCATAGGCCACCAAAGTGACATCATTGCCGGCCCGCGCAATGCGCGCTTGCCCGATGGGCAATACAAAATCATCATAATCGGGCACTTGGCCTTGCTCGCCATAAAGCAGCTCATGTTCCAGAAACACCACTGGATTAGGGTCGCGAATAGCGGCTTTGAGCAAGCCTTTGGCTTCCTCTGCATTGGCGGGGGTAAGCACAATCAGCCCCGGCACATGGGCATACCAGCTTGAATAATCCTGACTGTGCTGTGCGGCAACACGCGACGCTACGCCATTGGGCCCGCGAAAAACAATCGGACAGGATATCTGCCCACCCGACATATAACGCGTCTTAGCCGCGCTGTTGACGATTTGGTCAATCGCCTGCATGGCGAAATTAAACGTCATAAATTCGACAACCGGCTTAAGACCGGAAAACGCCGCGCCAATGCCGAGACCGGCAATCGCGTGCTCGGTAATCGGCGTATCGATTACACGCTTGCCGCCAAACTCGGCCAGCAGCCCTTGTGTGACTTTGTAGGCACCCTCATATTCCGCCACTTCTTCGCCCATAATAAAGACATCCTCATCACGGCGCATCTCCTCGGCCAGCGCGTCGCGCAAGGCTTCGCGCATGGGGATCTCGCGATGCGGCGTGTCGACCGGCAGGCTGACCTCAACTGGCAGAATGGTTTGGGCTTGTTTGGGCGGCTGGGAATTTTGCCGCTCTTGCGGTTCGGCGGGCTCCACTTCCGGAGCGGGCGCCAATGAGGTTTCCGGCACAGGCGCATCGTCCTGCTGCATTAAGACGTCAGCGGCGCGCTCATCCTCGCCATCGAGCAATAAAACTGCAATCGGCTGATTGACGTCAATTTGGTCAGGCCCGGCTTCGAATAAAATCTTGCCGACCACGCCATCATCGATCGCTTCTAATTCGACAATCGCTTTATCGGTTTCAATCTCGGCCAGAATATCGCCCGAGGTGACGGCTTCGTTTTCTGCGACAAGCCATTGGGCAATCTTGCCGCTTTCCATGGTCGGTGATAGGGCCGGCATCAGAATTTTAACGGCCATGTGCGGTCTCCCGATCCGTAGAAGGCGCGGCCAGAATATCGACCATTAGCTCGGTTTCGGGCGGCAAGTCCGCCTCCATGGCAAAGTCAACTGCCGCTTCAATTTCTTCTTTAATCTCATCGCGCCGCGCCTTAATCGTCGCTTCACAAAGCAAGCCACGCGCCAAAAGCCGCGCTTCCAAAACTTTAATCGGATCGGTTTCCTCGCGCACTTTATCGACTTCCTCGCGCTTTCGATATTTGGCCGGGTCTGACATGGAATGGCCGCGATAGCGATAGGTCAGCATTTCAAGAATATAAGGGCCGTTGCCGTCGCGCACATGTTTGACCGCTTTTTGCCCCGCCGCGAACACCGCCTCGACATCCATGCCATCCACTTGCGCGCCCGGAATATCAAAACTTGCGCCACGCTGCGATAAATCGGTTTGCGACGAGGCGCGCTCAATCGACGTGCCCATCGCATAGCGATTATTTTCAATAATATAAAGACATGGCAGGTTCCACAACTTCGCCATATTAAAGCTTTCATAAACCTGGCCTTGATTGGCTGCGCCGTCGCCAAAATAAACAAAGGCGATATTATCATTGCCGCGATATTGATTGGCGAAAGCCAGCCCCGTGCCCAGCGGCACTTGCGCGCCGACAATGCCGTGGCCGCCAAAAAAGTTTTTCTCGACCGAGAACATATGCATGGAGCCGCCCTTGCCTTTGGAATAGCCTTCCATGCGGCCGGTCAGCTCGGCCATCACGCGGCCGGGTTGCATGCCGCAGGCCAGCATATGGGCGTGGTCGCGATAGCCGGTAATGATCTGGTCGCCGACTTGGGTGACGGCCTGCAAGCCGACCACCACGGCCTCTTGGCCGATATAGAGATGACAAAAGCCACCAATTTGGCCCATGGCATAAACCTGCCCGCAACGTTCTTCAAAACGGCGAATGCGCGCCATATCAGACCAGATTGAAATCAGCTTCTCATCCGATATCGCCGGTTTGGATTTTTTGGTTTTTTTAGCTGCTGCCATTTCTTCCTCATTATCGGCTTACCTGTTCATTATTGAAGCAAAGGAGGGGTTATGGAAAGGTAAATGTCTAGCGTTGTCATAAAAAGAATTTTTATTACGCCGGTTCGCAATATTGCGACATTTTCAATCTTTTAAGATCATATGAATGGCCAAAGATTTCACGCATTCGGCTACCACCGGCAAGCAAGGCATCGGGGACGTGCGGGATATGAGGGGGGTGCGCTGTGCTTAAAGCAAGCCCCTATTTCCAGCCCCTCGGATTGGCTTTCATTTCGGCGTTTTTGGCATCCATGACGGCTTTAAGCTGCGCCGCAATGGCGGGTTTACGCATAGAGATATTATAGGCCTCGCCCTTATCGGCTTGCATATCAAACAGCCACGGGCCTTGGCCCTGCCAAATCGGAATGGATACCGGATCGGTGGGGTAAACCACCGGCTTGCGGGCGCGATATTTATGTTGCTTGTCGCGCACCGCCATGAGCGTGCCGGCGGCGTAATAATATAAAACCTGATGCGGGCTGTCGCCGCCGCGCAGTGTCGCCGCAATGGATTTGCCGTCCAATATGCGGTCTTGCGGGGCAGGCAATTTCAACTCATCCAATAGGGTCGGCAATAAATCCGTGCCCATCACCAGCGCATCAGAGCGCGCGGGTTTTATGGTTTGCGGCCAATGGGCAATAAACGGCACATGCACACCGCCCTCAAAACTGACACCCTTGCGGCCACGGCCAATGGCGCGCCCTTCCCACCATGGGCCATTATCGCTGGTGATGATAATCAGCGTATTGTCAAAGCGACCGCGCGCCTTCAAAGCGGCGACAATGCGGCCCACCGTATCGTCGAGGCCTTGCACCACATCGCCATACAAACCGGCCTCAGACCGCCCGGCTTCATGCGGCGCGGCGTAAAGCGGCACATGTGGGAAATTATGCGCGACATATAAAAACATCGGCTTGTCTTGTGGCGCATCGGCAATGAAGCGCTCGGCTTTTTCGGCGTAAAGCGGGTTCAGCGTGGTTTGGTCCACCGGCGCTTGGTGGGTGATTTTTTCACCCGCACCCGCCGCCCCACTGACCAGCGTGAACGGGGTCATATC
>JAKMDW010000087.1 GCA_022426245.1 Alphaproteobacteria bacterium
GTCGCCATCCGGCCACGAAAACGGTTTTATGCGCGGCCTCTATTTTATTTATCTCAAGCTGCACCAAACCGGGCTGCTGGGCGATGCGCGCCAGCACGGCTTTTTTATCAAGCCGTTCCTTGTCAGAGGTGAATAAAGCATCCAGCACATTGCCGACCGCCTCAATCGGTTCTGTCGCTTGCTTGGTCAAAAAAGATAACATGCGCGCATGATATCGCGGCTTTCCGGCACGGGGATAAAAGAAAATAAAAAAAAGGGGCGCCGCAGCACCCCTTTTCAAATTTTTGAGAAACCGCCTTTAAGCGAATGCTTCGTCCCATGTGCCTTCGGTCGAGGCTTTGGCATATTCGGTTGCCCGGCCTTCAAAGAAGTTCATATGCTCAATGCCGTTCAGCATCTCATCCATCCAGGGCAGAGGATTTTTCTCAATCTCGTAAATCGGCTCAAGGTTCAACTGCGCCAAACGACGATTGCCGATATAGCGAATATAATCTTTCACTTCTTGCGGCTCGAGACCTTCAACGCCGCCCATTTCAAAAGCCAGATCGATAAAGGCATCTTCATGCGTCACCACGGTTTCGCAGGCCTGATACAAGTCTTTTTTAAGCTTATCATTCCAAATATGCGGGTTTTCTTGAATGAAAGTGTTAAATAATTTCACCGTCGAATTGGTGTGCAACGTCTCGTCACGCGCCGACCAGGTCACGATTTGGCCCATGCCCTTCATTTTATTGAAGCGCGGGAAATTCATCAAAATGGCAAAGCTGGCAAAGAGTTGCAGGCCTTCGGTGAAGCCGCCAAATACCGCCAGCGTTTTGGCAATATCCTCATCGGTCTCAACACCCCATTCCTGCATATAGTCATATTTGTCCTTCATCTCGCCATATTTCATGAAGGCTTCATATTCGATTTCCGGCATGCCGATTGTGTCGAGCAAATGCGAATAGGCCGCGATATGAATGGTTTCCATATTGGAAAACGCGGCCAGCATCATTTGAACTTCGGTCGGCTTAAACACTTGTGAGTAATGCTTCATATAGCAATTATTCACTTCAACATCGGCCTGCACGAAAAAGCGGAAAATCTGCGTCAACAAATTGCGCTCGGCACCGGTCAATTTCTTGTGCCAATCTTTTACATCTTCAGCCAGCGGCACTTCTTCGGGCAGCCAATGAATCCGCTGTTGCGTCAGCCATGCATCATAAGCCCACGGATAGCGGAAAGGTTTATATACAATACGTTCTTCAAGCAGAGACATTAGGTTCACCTTTATCGTTTGCGTCAAATTTAAGTGGCGAAATGTGCCCGCCCTATCTACGCCCTCACCTACTTATTGGCAGGAGAGACATTCTTCATAATCATTATCCTCAGCCGCTGCCGCCATCGCATCTTGCATCGCCTTGGTGTCATCCTCGGCTTTTTCAGCGCGTTGGATAGACAGCGAACGACAATAATACAGGCTCTTCACGCCCTTCTTCCAAGCCTGATAATGCACTTGGTGTAAATCCTTTTTATGGATATTGGCAGGCAGGAAGACGTTCAAGGATTGCGCCTGGTCAATCAGTTCCGAGCGGTCACCGGCGAAATCAATAAGCCAGCGTTGGTCAAGCTCAAAAGCGGTTTTGAAAACGGCCTTTTCATCATCGCTCAAGAAATCAAGATGCTGAACCGAGCCGCCCGACGTCACAATTGACGACCAGACATCATCATTATTCTGGCCTTTCTCATCGAGCAATTTATTGAGGTGACGGTTACGCACATTAAACGAACCCGACAGCGTTTTATGCGTAAAGCTGTTGCCCGCAATCGGCTCAATGCCCGGGCTGGTGCCACCGCAAATAATGGAAATGGACGCGGTTGGCGCAATTGCCGTTTTATTAGAGAAGCGCTCATTCATGCCGCACTCAGCCGCATCAAGGCACGGCCCACGTTCATTAGCCAGCGCTTGCGAGGCGGCATCGGCTTGCTCTTTAATATGCGTGAAAATACGCTTGTTCCAGACTTTCGCCATAACGCTCTCCCAGGGAATCATATTGGCTTGCAGGAAGCTATGGAAACCCATCACGCCAAGACCGACCGAGCGTTCGCGCTGGGCGGAATATTTCGCTTTGGCCATATCGTCGGGCGCGCGCTGAATGAAATCTT
>JAKMDW010000098.1 GCA_022426245.1 Alphaproteobacteria bacterium
GCGCAATCAGTACCGCGCCGACGCCCAATAAAATCCGCTGCGTCCACGTAAAAAATGTGGCGTCGCGCATGGTGTCGAGTACGCGCTTGCCCAAACTTGTGCCGATGATAGAGGTAATGACTGCCGCCAGAAGCAGGACCAGCGGCGGCCAGTCTTGGCTGGAGGCCGAAGCGGCCAGCCCGCCATAGAATACGACTTTCGATATATGGCCGAGCGTTTGTGCGACGGCTTTGGTCGCCACCACTTGATGACGGGTAAGGGCGACGCGTTGAAAAAACACATCGAGCAAAGGCCCGCCGACACCGGCCAATAAATTGGTTGCTACCACGACCGCACCGGCAAACAAGCCGACCGGCTTTTTGCTGACATCAAGCGCCATATTTTTCGGCAAAGCCCATGCGATATAGGGCAGCGCGCCCAAGGCCAATAATACGGTGATGCGGTCGGGCGTGAAGGCGACCCAAACCAGCGCGGCCATGGCCATAATATTGCCGATAAATAATGTGGCGACGATTGACCAGTCAATATGCCCGCGATTGAGCCATGCGCGATAGCCGTTTGAGGTCAGCTGAATAAGCCCGTGCAACACCATGGCCGAGGCGATAGGCATGATGCTGGCCAAGACGCCCATCAGAATAAGACCGCCCAACATGCCGAATATGGACGACAAAAATGCCGTCGCCAAAGTGGCGACCAGAATAATGGTGACGATGATGAAGCTCATGAGCCTAACTTAGCGCGCCGGTGAGCCTTTCAAAAGCGCGGTTATTATCCGGCCCGAAAATAAATTTCGGTGTGTCGGCAATAACCGCAATGCCGCGTTGGCCCAGCGCATCGCGCAAAGTGCTGAACCGTTCGCGTTCGACAATCATTGAGCAGGCATAATTGCCACCGCTTGGCACGGCCGATTGCATAACGGCCCCGCTGAGATCGACAATTTGGTCGGGCGGGGCAGGGGCGGTGAATTTCAATTCCATCATTTTTTCGCCAGCCCGCATGGCCGAAATTTGCGCCAATATGCGCTTGGCAGCGGTGCGCGCCTCATCCGACCAATCGGCTTTCAGCGCTGCGGCGAGATTGGCTTGGCTTTTCAAAATCACCCCATCTTCGAGAATGCGTAAATCATTGGCGCGCAGCGTTGCGCCGGTTGAGGTGATATCGACAATCGCCTCTGCCGCGCCGGAGTTGGGGGCGGCCTCGGTAGCGCCGAAGCTTGGCAACCACTGAAACTCAACGCCGTGGCGGATGAAAAAATCATAGGTCAGATGCTCATATTTTGACGCGACGCGCATCAAGCGACCGTGGCGGGCGCGATATTCGGCTGCGACATCGGCCAGATCAAACATGGTGGTGACATCGACCCAACCATTAGGAATGGCGACAATGACATCGGCTTGACCGAAGCCGAGCGGCAGGCATAGCTGCACGGCGCTTTCCATATCGGGGATTTCTTCGCGCAATAAATCCTCGCCGGTAACACCCAAATGCACGCTGCCCTCGGCCAGCCGCGCGGCAATATCACCGGCTGAGACATATTCAACCTGCACATTATCAAGGTCGGGCAGGCTGCCGGTATAACCGCGTGACCCGTCGCGTTTTAATGTCAATCCGGCTTTGGCGAAAATCTCAGCCGCCGCTTCTTCGAGGCGGCCTTTTGATGGAATGGCGATAATAAGCTTGCTCATCGGGTCATCTCTAACGCTTGGGTCAGCCGTTCCATGGCGATCGCGCCGCCAATGGCTGAAAGCGGTTTGGCTGCGCCGAGGCTTTGCAGCAGGTCGTCATAACGGCCACCCGCCGCAATGGGGCGGTCAATGCCTTGCGCGTAAATCTCGAAGGACAGGCCGGTATAATATGCCATGCCGCGCGACATAACCGGCGCAAAGCTGATATCGTTGATATTGGCGGCACCCGCCATGGCCGGCAAAATAACGCCGCCAAGCTGTTCGGTGCGTGCGTCGAACCATGATTTCATATGCGGAAACGCCGCCGATATTTCTTCAATGCCATTGGGCATGGCGAGGAGGGAGAGAAATCTGTGAACCGCGTCAAGCGTCTCGATATCAAGCGCCTCGTTGTTCTTTCGCGACAGGCGCGCAAGAATTTCGGCGCCGGGCCGACCGGCAATCACGGCGTTAGCGTCAACCCGTTTGGCGGCCTCGCCCACGGCTTTTCTATCGCCGCTTTTGAGCGTTGCCAGCTTCCTAAAGTCATCGGCATTTTGGGCCCGATTGATCAGTCGCCAGATAATTTCTCGCGCCGCCAAGCTCATGTCCAATGACGCCAGAAAATGCGTCATCATATTGAAGTCAGCGCAAACAAAACGCAGATTGCGCGTCATCCCGGCTTGCCGCAGCGTCGTTATAATCGTTTCGAGAACCGCTAAATCATCAGCCAGCCCGCTTTGTCCACCAATGATTTCCAACCCCAATTGGGTAAACTCTTCTGGCTGGCCGGAGCCGCGCGGTTGATAGCGAAACGCCGTGCCCTGATAGCAGTAACGTGTTTCCCCCACTGCACCCGATGCGATATGTGCCAGCGCGGTGGGAATGGTCAAATCCGGGCGCAGACAAAGTTGCTCACCGCCAGGGTCAGTGAAGGTGAACAGGCGACGCTGCATTTCCGGCCCCATCCGGTCAATAAACGGCGCAGCAGGCTGCAAAATCGGTAAAGCCACGCGATCGAACCCGGCCTCCTCAAGTCGTGCCAAAGCCGGACTGGCCGCAGACGGGGGGCTGGCGGCGGCGCGTTGATAGGTTGTGGGGCGGGTTTGCACCTGATAGCCGCCAAAAACCGCGTCGGCAACATCAAGCCCGCGTTCGGCACAAATTTTGGCTAAAATGAAATGGCTGCGTGCCGGAAAACCCTGCTTGCGGTAATTCGACACCGAAGATGGACCAATATCGAGCATTTCTGCCACATTATTTGTGCCACCCAGCGCGTCAATAACATCGCTGGCCGAACTGAGGCGGAGGCCTGAATTTACTTGTCGTGGGTCTTCCATACTGTTTTTTAAGCAGCAACCGATTCAAAGTCAATGAAAATGAAGTTAAAAAGCTATAATTTAATAAAAATGTAATTCAATTTAATAAAATATATTCAATAATCGGATATAATTCATATATTATGAAATAATCTCCTGAATTTCGGCCACCAAATCGGCGCGTTTCACTTGCTTTTGGGCATGTTCAGAGGCGCGCCATTCGGCATTATCTTCAATTTCCGCCGATTTCTCAGCCCCCAATTGCAAATCCTTCAGCGTGACCACACCCTGTGCGCGTTCATCTTCGCCTTCAATGACCACCAGCCGTGCGCCGCGTGCATCGGCATAGCGCAATTGGGCTTTCATCGCGCTGTCGCCCATATACATTTCTGCGCGAAGTCCGGCGGCACGCAGGTCGCTGACCAGAGACATTAAGTCGGGGCGGGTCTCTTTATCCATCACCGTTACCACGACAAGCGGCGCGGGGGCCGCGGCCTCGCCTTTGCCCAACAGCATAAGCGCCGCGGCGAGGCGTGACACACCAATGGAAATGCCGGTTGCCGGAATTTCAATACCTTTGAAGCGCTTGACCAAATCATCGTAACGGCCACCGCCGCCGACCGAGCCGAAACGGGCCAGTTCGCCGCTTTCGTCCGCTGCCTCAAAAGTCAGTTCAATCTCGTAAACCGGGCCGGTGTAATAGCCGAGGCCGCGCACCACGCTGGGGTCAATGGCCAGCCGATCAGCGCCGTAGCCAAGCGCGTCAAAAATCGCCGCCATCGCGATCAGCTCGTCCAAACCCTGTTTGCCGCTTTCCGTGTCCCCGACCAAAGCGGCCATGCTTTTAATGGCCGCGGCGCGGTCATCGGCACTGATGGAGACCATTTGTGCCACTTTGTCGATTTGCGCCGCATCGAGACCGGCCCCTTTGGTGACGTCGCCGCTCTCATCCTTGCGGCCCTCGCCAAGCAGCGCCTTAACCCCGTCCAAGCCGAGGCGGTCATATTTATCCATCGCGCGCAAAATCGTCAGGCGGCGGCTTTCAAAATCCTCGGCTTGCGGGTCAAGGCCGATGGTCGCCAGCAATCCGTCCATAATCTTGCGATTATTGATACGCACCGCATAATCGCCGCGCGCAATGCCCAGCGCTTCCATACAATCCGCCGCCATCATACAAATTTCAGCGTCAGCCGCTTGATTGCTGGCGCCCACCGTATCGGCGTCGATTTGCATGAACTGCCGATAACGCCCCGGTCCCGGTTTTTCATTGCGCCAGACCGGCCCGAATTGATAACGCCGCAGCGGTTTCGGCAGGCGGTCATAATGTTCAGCCACATGGCGCGCCAGCGGCGCGGTCAGGTCATAGCGCAAGCTCATCCATTGCCCGTCATCATCCTCCAGCGCGAAAACGCCCTCATTGGGGCGGTCATCATCGGGCAGAAACTTGCCCAGCGCGTCGGCATATTCAAAGGCCGATGTGTCGAGCGCCTCAAACCCATATCCCTCATAGACCTCGGAAATCGTTTCCAGCATGTGTTTTTGCAGGCGCAGCTCATCGCCCGCCATATCGCGAAAACCGCGTGGGGTGCGCGCCTTAGGCTTAAATTTCTTCTGCTTCTTGGCCTTGCGTTTTGAAGCTTGGTCACTCATTTCGGTCATCTTGTTCACCTTGTCTAGGAGGATTTCCTATCGCATCTCGCTCAAAAATCAAAGGGGGAAAGGCCGCGCACATGCTCATCAAGTCGCAGGGCGCGGTTCACCGAGGGCGTGGCGCGTTGGTTGCAATCGCGGCGTTCGCACAGGCGGCAATTAACCCCGATGGGGGTGTCGCCTTCATCATTTTCCAGGTTCATGCCGCGCGCATAAACCAGCTTATCGGCGTGTTTAATCTCGCAGCCCATGGCGATGGCAAACTGATTATCCGGCACGCCAAAGCCCGAATTGTCGCGGCTCACCGTGCGGGCGATTGAGAAATAACGTGTGCCGTCTTCCATTTGCACGGTCTGGGTCGAAATTTTACCCGGAATGCGAAACGCATCATGCACATGCCAACGCGGGCATGTGCCGCCAAAGCGCGCAAAGTGAAAGCCACCGGCCGAAAAGCGTTTGGAGATATTGCCGGCATTATCGACACGAATAAGAAAGAACGGAATGCCGCGAGCGCCCGGGCGTTGCAAAGTCGTCAGGCGGTGGCAGACTTGCTCAAAGCTGGTGCCGAAGCGGCGGCCCAAAAGCGTGATGTCATACTGATTGACCTCCGCCGTTTTCAAAAATGCCGCATAGGGCATCAACACGGCGGCGGCGAAATAATTGGCCAATGAAATGCGCGCCACCGTGCGCGTCTCCTCGCTCTCCATGCGCGAGGCAACAATAATGTCTTCAATGGCCGGCATTTGTTCAAAATAGGCGAGCTGATAGGCCAGTTGAAATGACCGCCCGGGCTGGTCAAGCAATTCCGACAGGAAAATCGTCTGGCGATGGCGGTCATAACGGCGCAGCGTATTTTCCATCACCTCAATCGGCGCGATGCGGGTTTTTACTTTATGGCGTTCCTCCAGCCGCGCGCGCAAAGCCAGATAAGGCTCGTCATGGCCGGCGACCGCCTCCTCGTGCAGCGCTTCGGCCTCCTCATCCAATGCGGCGAAATAATTATTCTGCGCCGAAATAAAATCGCGCACCTCATCAAGCGCCATTGCATTGCTGCCGCTATCGACCGCGTCGCCTCCGGCCAATTGCTCGGCCAGCATGGCATTGGAGGCGCGGCTTTGCAGGAGGGATTGATAGAGCCGCGCCACCGCATCGGCAGCGGCGGGGCTGGCCGCCGCCAGGTCTTTCAATTCGGCGCGCGATAGGGCGGTATCGCGAAACATCGGATCGGAAAACACTTCGTGCAGTTGGGTTTGGGCGCGCGCCTCTTCGTCGCCGGCAAGACCGCGCGGGTCAATGTCAAACACCTCAACGAGTTGCAGCAGGATTTGCGCCGAGATGGGGCGTTGGTCGCGCTCAATCAGGTTCAGATAGCTGGTCGAAATACCCAGAGCTTCGGCCATGGCAGCTTGTGTCAGGCGTTGCTCGCGGCGCAGACGGCGCACGCGCGCGCCGGCAAACAGCTTGCGTTCGACCAATTTCCCCTGTTCTGCCACGCGGCGCTCCTTTTTGAATCAGGCTTATGAATCAACACTTTAAGTATCGTTTAAATTCTAAAAGTTTACAAGGTTTACATATATAACAAAATATAAGCACATTTGTGTAAATTTTTTTACTTTAATATTTTCAACAGCTTAAGTTTCACTCGACATAAAGCTGTCATATGTGTATCAGCAGGCATCCGAAACGCCTCGAGAGGATTCTCTGATGTCAAAATATACCGATTTGGTTGCTGAAAAAGCCGCCACCATCAAACAA
>JAKMDW010000012.1 GCA_022426245.1 Alphaproteobacteria bacterium
GCAGACCCTTGGGCGTGATTTTCGGCATGGGCGATGTAATGCCGAGACGAATGGCACTTTGTCCCGTCATTAAAGAGGCGCGCGTCGGACTGCATACTGAATTGACATAAAACCGCGTCAGCTCGCGACCGTCTTTCGCCAGCCTATCAATATGCGGTGTGCGAATCTCACTGCCATGATAGCCGACATCATTCCAGCCCAAATCATCGGCCATAATGATGATGATATTCGGCTTATCTGCGGCTTGGGCTTGGCTGATGCACAGGCTCATAAACATTTCGATGACTAATGCCGTCAACATGAGCCGCCCATAATCGCGCTTACGCATTTTTTGTGCCATCTCCGTATGCCTTTTTACAAAACCGTATCATGCGCGCCCCATAAGAAATGAGATAAAAATATAATTGACACTATGTCAATTATATTTTTAGGGTGGTGTCAGCTTTGAAAGGGCATATTCATGCACACACAATCCGACAAAACATCCACTGTCAAAAATGCGGCTTCCGTTAAATCCAAACAGACAGGCAGCGCAGGCGGCAAAGGCGCGCGCGCGCAAGAGGCTTTGCTGGATGCCGGGCTTGAGCTTCTGGGCGAGATGAGCCCGCGCGAATTAACCGCAGGAACCATTTGCATTGCGGCGCAAATGAAAAGGCCCAGCTTTTACACTTATTTTGACTCGGTCGATGATTTGCTGGACGCCATGATTCACCGCGAGATTGAACGTGTTGAGGCGCTTTATGACGCGCAAGAGACGAAGAATGAAACGGCGCTTCACCGCCTGGCGCGCATACCGCTCAATCTGGCGGATATTGCGCGGCGCGATACGGCGCGCGTTAAATCCGTGGTGACACTGATGGCCTATGATCCGGGCTTTACCCATTCGCGCATGGTAAATTTGCGCCGCGATTTGGAAGCCTCGATTGCCGAAGGCAGTCTGGCGCTTGAAAAAAACCAAGTCGATGTGTTTGCGCGGATCTATGTGGCCGGAATTTTGAGCCTTTTGGCGCATGACGGAAAAAAACAGCCATCGCGCAATGATGTGAAAAACGGCCTGCGCATATTATTACTGGGGGGCGGTGCCGATGCTGCGGCCCTGGCGCATATTCTGAAAAACTAATGGAAAATAACTGTCAAAGGAGCGTGTCTGTGAAGGTTGATTATGATGTTGTGATTGTCGGCTTCGGGCCCACCGGCGCTATGGCGAGCAATTTACTGGGACGCGAGGACATAAAAATACTGGTTGTCGACCCACAAAGCGAGATTTATGACATTCCACGCGGCGTTCATTTTGACGGCGAGACCATGCGGATTTTTCAATCAATCGGCATTGCTGATACAGTCATGGCTCAAAGCACCGGCAATCAATCGCTTAATTTCATCAATGGGCGCGGCGCGTCGCTGATGCAGGTGGACCTTTCCGCTTTGCCTCAAACCGCCGGTTGGCCCGCAGATATTTTCTTTCGCCAACCCCTGGTTGAAAAACATTTGCGCGACAATCTCGAAAATTTTGACACGCTCTCCTATGAGTTGGGCTGGGCCGTCAGCGAGATGACGCAGCATGACACACATATTGAAGTGACCCTGCACAACAGCGCGACGGGCGAGTCTAAGAGCTGCACCACCGCCTATCTCATCGGGGCCGATGGCGCCGACAGCATGGTGCGCCGCTTGGCCGATATTGAGCTGATTGATTTTCAATGTGACGAGCCCTGGCTGGTTGTCGATTGGGAACTGGATGCGGATATTGAATTTGCCCGCAATGTCTATCAATTTTGCGACCCTAAACGGCCCGGCACATTAGTGCCTTGCGCCGGACAACATATTCGCTGGGAATTTATGATAGGCCCCGATGATGATGTGGCCGCGATGGAAGCGCCCGACGCCGTGCGCAAAATGATGCAGCCCTATCTGCATCATTTGGGCTCTGATATCAGCCCCAATCAGGGACGGATTTTACGTTCCAAAGTCTATCAATTTCACGCCCTTTTGGCGGCGAAGATGCGCCGAGGGCGCGTCTTCTTAATGGGCGATGCGGCCCACCAGATGCCACCCTTTTTAGGTCAAGGCATGTGTGCGGGTTTGCGCGATGCCGAAAATCTGGCTTGGAAACTGGCCGGTGTCTTGCATCGGCGCTACTCCCCGTCTTTGCTCGACAGCTATCACAGCGAGCGTTATCCCCATGTGCGCGGGGTTATCAAACAAGCCGTGCAAATCGGTGAGATTATTCAGACCCGCAATCCGCTAAAAGCCCTTGCTCGCGATACATATTTGCGTGCCGGCAAGCTGATGCCCAGATTATTGAGCGGCATTGAGTTTGGTCAAACTTGGCAGCTTGGCGACGGGCTTTTGGCTGATGACCAAGCCGCCGGTCGCCAGATTCCGCAACCCCGGGTTCGCCGGGGTACGCGGCACGATAGGCTTGATGCTTTTCTGCCATCGGGGTTTTGTGTTCTGGCTCTGCATGAGCAGGCGCGCGCTGATTTGCAGCGTGTCAGCGATGCCTATCCGGCCCTGGCCTGCCAAATTATATGCGCGGGCGATGATTTCGCCGCCGATGAGGCCAGCCTTACCGCCTTGCGCGGGACGTCTGACATTGCCGGATTTATATTGCGTCCGGATCGGCAAATATATGCCACGCTCAATAATGGCGCGACCCCGCTGGCAGCGCAATTGGACGCGCATATGACAAAACTGACGGCCGGATTATTCGCCTGAGACAAACAGGAATTGACATAGTGTCAATTCTTTATTGACTCAGCATGGATAAGATTAGAGAGTTGATGAAATGATTTTGAGGAGACAAGCATGAGACTGGTAACATTTGCCCATAATGGCAGCACTCGGTTGGGTGTTTTGAATGGCGACAGCATTACAGATTTGTCGCGTGCCGCACCCGAACTGCCGACCGAAATGAATGCCTTTCTAAGCG
>JAKMDW010000014.1 GCA_022426245.1 Alphaproteobacteria bacterium
AATATTCTCTTCAAACTTATCAATGATTGGCGTTGAATCATTCTCGAATGTGCCGTCGGGGTATTCAATTACCGGCACCATATAGGTGCTGACTTTCGTCATGGCGATTTCATGTGCCCGCGCATTATTGCACCACTGAAAGGGGATGCGGCGGTACCGCAGGTAAGCGCGCAACTTCATCGAAAACGGCGACATAAGCATGCCGTGCAATTTATGTGTCGTGTCGGGTATAGATTGCGTGATTGTCATGAAAAACCTAAAATAACAATAAGTGCCGCGAAACAGTGGGTGATAGGCATTTTCGGCCGAATAACGCCTTAAATATTGGAAATCACCTCATGAAACAAGCGAATTTAAGGGAAAATACTCCTTTGCCTGGAAACAATGAATGATTGCCGCTGGAAGATGTCCCAATGTCGCCCAAAACCAATTCCGACCCCTGCCTCAGTAACCCCCAAGCACCGTATTACACGGACCGTGCGACCCGGAACTCGGGTCTTTTCTTGGTAGACCATATGGATGACCATAAATAGGATTTGCACGAGCTTAAAAAAGTGCTAACCTATTGATATTATTGGAGGTCAAGGCTTTCTAGGGGCCTGAGGTAGGCATCGAACCCATCCCCGGTGCGCCATTCCCCTTTTTCTGCCTTTGGACTTGCTGCCCTTATCGGCGCAGTGCTAGCTTTTACCCTATCTGGGGGGAGCAAATGTCGATTTGGAACAATATGGATTGGGTGCTGCCATTGCGCACACCGTTCTTCAATATATTTTTTGAACTGGTGACGCTGGGCGGCTATCCGCTATTTCTGATTTTATTTTTGTGCTTCGGGTATTTCGCGCTCGGCTCGAAGCGGTTTTTCCATACCGCCCTATTGCTGATGGCGGCCGGGCTGTTGAACAGTTGGCTGAAAGATATCGGCCAAGATGCGCGCCCAGATGCGGCTTATGCGCTGGACGGTCGGGTCGGCGACAGCTATGGCTGGCCGAGCGGGCATATGCAAATCGCCGTCGTGCTATGGGGCTATCTTGCTTATTCGCTGCGCCGGCTTTGGGCCTATTGGGCGGCGGCAATTATTATCGCGGTGATGGGTTTCTCGCGCCTTTATTTGGGCGTGCATGATTTGGGCGATGTGACTGCGGGTTTTATTTTCGGCGTGCTGTGTCTGGCGGCCTATATTGCGGCGCTGGAAAATCAGCGCAGCCGTGCCTTTTTCGCATCGCTATCCTTGCGCACTGCGGTCAGCGGCATGATTGCCGCGCATCTTATTTATATCGCCATTTATCCGGCGCATGTCGGCCATGAGGCCCCTTATTGGTTTATGGGGGCGATGACCGGCTGGTTGGTGGCGCATTATGCCCGCGGCCAAAGCGCCGTGGCTTTGCCCGGCCCGTGGCCGATGCAAATGATTATTGCCGGTGCCATGACGGGTCTGTCTTTTGTGTCGATGATGGTGCTGACCCGCATCCCGCGCGCTTTGAGCGAGGATAATGCCCTGCTTGAGTATGGCTTTGGCGTGGTGTTTGGGCTTGTGGTTATTTTTGCCCTGCCTTATGTGCTGGCGTTTTTCATGGCGCAAGCCACGCGGTTTCAAAACAATTGAGTTACAAGATTGCGGAACAGATTGCCCTCTTGCCAAGCGGCAAGCGCGCTTATAGCCTTTTAAAAATAACGAAAGGCTGAAGGCCATGATGGATAGAAGGTCACTTCTGGCCGCAATGGGAGCAACTGCGCTAATGCCGGCACAAGCAAAGCAAAAGAATGTATCGGCTCACGCCACCGGCTGGCAAAACTGGTCGAAATCATTGCCGCCGCAAAAAGCCCAAATTGTCGTGCCGGATGACGCTGCCGCTTTGGCCGATATTATTCGCCAAACCGAGGGCGGTGTGCGGCCTGTCGGGTCGGGCCATAGTTGGACCGGCCTCGTGCCTTGTGATGGCGCTATCGTAAAGCTCGATAAGTTTAACGCGGTCGGGGAAGTCAATGTCGCCGCGCAAACCGCGTGGCTGGGTGCCGGCGCAAGGCTGAAAGATTTGTCGCCGCAACTGGCTGAGAAAGGTCTCGCCTTTCGCAATCTCGGCGATATTGACGTGCAAAGTCTGGCCGGTGCCACCAGCACGGCGACGCATGGCACGGGGCGCGCATTGCCATGTCTGGCGGCAGAAATTCGCGGTGTTCGCTTGATAAACGGAGCCGGTGAGGCGATGGAAATCAGCGCGCAGGAAAACCCCGATCTGCTGCCGGCGGCGCAAGTGGGGCTTGGCGCGCTGGGCATATTGACCGAAATTCAAATGCAATTGGTTGACCGCCATAAGTTGCATCGCCGCGTTTGGTTCGCGCCTTATGATAAGGTGCTGGCTGATGCCCAACAGCTATTTGCCGATAATCGCAATTTCGAATTTTTCTATTTGCCGTTTTCCGGCATGGCCATGTGCATTACGCATAATATCACCGATGCACAAGACATGCCGCGCGCCCATGATGAAAGCGATGATGGGGTCATGCAGCTAAAGGCGTTGCGCGATTGGCTTGGCTGGTTTCCCTATTTACGTAAAAAACTGCTCGCGGCAGCGATTGCCGGTGCGCCCGAAGAGGATGTGGTCGGGGAAAGTTGGCAGCTTCTGTCCAGTGCGCGCAATGTGCATTTTAATGAGATGGAGTTTCATCTGCCGGTCAGTGAGGGGCTTGATGCGCTGGAGGAGGTGCGCGCGCATATTGAAAAAAACCGCAGCGCTGTATTCTTCCCGTTTGAGTGCCGCATGGTTGCGCCTGACACGGCTTGGCTGTCACCGTTTAATGACGGGCCGCGCATGTCGGTTGCCGTGCATACACATGCACCCGATCAATATGAATTTTTGTTCACTGAAATTGAGCCGATATTCCGCCGTCGCGGCGGGCGTCCGCATTGGGGTAAGCTCAATCGCTTTGATGCGACAGACATGCGCGCGGTTTATCCCCAATTTGAGGCATTTGCAAAATTGCGCGCACAACTCGACCCTGCGGGTCGCCTGCTCAATCCGTATTTGCGCGACCTGTTTGGGCCGGCCTAATGCGCAACACCCAAATGAGCGCCTATTTCGCCAAATTGCAAACAGCACTGGCGATCGCTGATTTGGCCGAGCCGGTATTGCTGTTGGACCGCCAAAGACTGGATAAAAACATCAAGCAGCTCAAGCGCATGCTGCCCAAAAACATGGCTTATCGCATTGTTGCCAAATCGCTGCCATCGGCGCCCCTGCTCAAGCATATTGCCGACAAAGCGGGCACAGACCGGTTGATGAGTTTCAACCGGGTGATGACCGAACAGCTTTTGGCGGCCATGCCGAAGGCCGACCAGCTTTTGGGCAAGCCCTTGCCGGTCGCGGCGGTCGCCGCCATGTTTGCAGCGCTTCCGGCCAGTAAGGGCAAACAAGCGGCGCGTCAGGTGCAATGGCTGGTCGATACACCGGCGCGGCTCAAGCAATATGAGGCGCTTGCCGCCAAGCTAAAGCTGAAGCTGCGGGTCAATCTTGAAATTGATGTGGGTCTGCATCGGGGCGGCATGATACCCGGTTCTGATGCAAATAATGACTTAGATGCTGCGCTGGCGCTGTTGGCCAAGTCGAGACATTTAGGCCTTGCGGGCTATCTGGGTTATGAACCCCACCTCAGCAAAATACCCAATCTTGGCGGTTGGCGTCGGCGGGCCAAAAAGGGCGCGGCGCAAGCCTATGCTGCGGCGCTGGCGCAAGGGCGTGCGCATTTCAGTGCCGCACATATTGATGCCATGGTGCGCAATATGGCGGGCAGCCCGACTTTCGGTCTTTACCAAAATACCGCGCTGGCCAATGAACTGGCGGCGGGGTCGGCGCTGGTCAAGCCCGGCGATTTTGACCTGCCGATTTTGAAGGATTTTGAGCCGGCCGCGTTTATCGCGACACCGGCTTTGAAAGTGTCGCAAGACGTGCGCCTGCCGGCGCTTGAATATGCCAATAAAATACTCGGCAAGCCGAAAAGCGGCACCGGCATTTTTATTCATGGCGGTTATTGGATGGCCGATGCGGTTTGGCCGAAAGGCTTGAAGACGAGCGGGTTTTTTGGCCGCTCTTCCAATCAGGAGTTTTTACTGGGGCCGAAAAGCCTACCCCTCAAAACCGATGCGTTTGTGTTTCTGCGTCCCACGCAAAGCGAGGCGATTTTTTTGCAGTTTCCGAAAATTGCCGTTTTTGACGGGCGTCGTATTTGCGATATTTGGCAACCTTTGCCCGTTTCAGCCTAAAGGAGAGGGCTTATGAAAATCTATCCACCGCTTATGGTGCTTGCCGGTATTCTCGGGCAATTGCTTATTGGCTATGTCGCGCCGGTGCAGCCGATATTGAACCAGACATGGCAATATATCGGTGTCGGCTTAATGCTGTTTGGCTTCGCCACAATTTTGTTGGTGGCGCGCGGCTTTCGTAAGAACGAAACGACGATTATTCCCGACGGCCAACCATCAGCGCTGATGGAGAGCGGCCTATTCGGCTATTCCCGCAATCCGATTTATCTCGCTATGGCGGTTTTTCTGCTCGGCTCGGCTCTGGCGGTTGGTCATATTTGGGCGCTTGTCATTGTGCCGGTCTTTGTGTTGTTGGTGCAACAAATCTGGATCGTTAAGGAAGAAGAAAGCCTGGAAGCCGCGTTTGGGCAAATTTACCGTAATTATAAAATGCGTGTGCGGCGCTGGCTGTAACCCTTTTCATCCGGCAACGGTCCCGGCCGGGCGATTTTATTCTTTGACTGTGCGCTGGGCGGCTCTACCTTTGGCGCATGCGTTATTCTTTTTTTCTCTTGATGTTTCTCGCGTCATCTTTGGCGCCGTTTTTGGCCATGTCTCCGGCCCAAGCGGAAACAGCCTATGATTTTTCTCTGCCCGACATTACCGGCGGCATGCTGGCGCTGGCCGATTATCGCGGCAAGGCGGTGCTGGTGGTCAATACGGCGTCCTATTGTGGCTTTACCAAGCAATATGAGGGGTTGCAGGCTTTGTGGGATGGCTATCGCGATAAGGGGCTGATTGTGCTGGGCGTGCCGAGCAATGATTTTGGGGCGCAAGAGCCGGGCGCGAAGGCTGAGATTAAGGAATTTTGCGAGGTCAATTTCGCCATTAATTTTCCGATGAGCGATAAGATTAGGGTGAAAGGCCAAGACGCTCACCCGCTCTATAAATGGTTGGAGGCGGAGACCGGAAAAACGCCGAAATGGAATTTCCATAAATTCCTCATCGGGGCAGATGGCCGAGCGCTGCGCGATTTTTCATCGCTCACCAAGCCGCAGTCAAAAAAACTTATTCATGCGGTCGAGGCGGCCTTGCCGCAAAACTAAGCGACCCGCCGTAATGCCGTTTAGGGGCGACCATCATACAAAAAGGCGTTTTTCTTCGCCTTATTCCAATATTTGAAAAACCGGCGCAATTCCGGCGGGCTGTCCATTTGCACAAATGGCGCATCGGCAATGGCGCTAACTTTCACGGTTTCGCGCAGGCCGTGCATCATGGACTTCAACGCCGGATTGGGGGTTTTGCCGGTGATGATCTCATCGACGCCCAATCGATGCTGCATGTCTTTGAGTGTTTCTATTGTGTCCCCTGCATAAATATCGACGGCCAGCTCGCACAGGCTTTCATAAATAAAGACGCGCCGCTTCAAGCCGAAATGCATTTTGGTCATATAAGCATCGTCCCAAATATAAACTGCATTTGCCGCCTTATCATGGGCCGGGTCCTGCGCATGGGTGAAGAGCTGATGCGTTGCGCGCAAGCAATCCTCATGCAGCCAGATAAGCTTGCTCATCAAAGCGCTTCCATATCGGGAAACAGTTTGAGCGCCAAATCATCATAGCTGCCGCCAAAAAATTTATTGGTGTGATAATCGCACGGTGCTTCCATTCCGGCGAATTTTTGCAGGTTTTCCAAATTGAAAAAATACGGTTTATTGGCAAATGTGCTGGCCACCCATTGAAATGAGAGATTATTCGAGGCCGGATCGCCATCGAGCAAATGGGCAAGAAAAAATACGGCACCGGCCTGCCATTTAACGCGCCGCCAATGCACAATATAGGCGGCGAGATACATGCGCGCGTGATTGTGCAAATAACCGCTTGTCTTCAGCACAGAGATAAAATAGTTCATCGCCGCACTGTCGGTTTCGCCCGCCGCAATATCTTGCGGCAGCGTGTCGGCATAATCATCGGCCGCAAAGCCGGTCTTATAATCCTCAATATCGTGCCAAAGCCAATCAGGGTTCTGGGCATAAATGCGTTGCCAAAAGTCGCGCCAGCCAAGCTCTTGGATAAATTTTTCAATGGCCTTGCCATCGCCCATTTCCAGCGCCTGATTGCGCACCTCGTTCAGGCTCACAATCCCATGGCGAATATAGGGCGAAAGCCGGGTCACAGCGCCATCTAGATAATTGCGGCTATGGCCGTAAGCCGCGGGGTCAATCGCCGCCAAAAGCGCCTCGGCGGCGGCGCGCCCGCCGCGGGTTTCGCTGACGCCATCATCTGCTCTTAATGGCGATAGGGTTTTGACATGCGCCACCAATGCGGCACGGTCGGGGAATTGAGTTGGTTGTTTTTCCATATGAGCGAGCTAGCGCGCCACCTGGTGAAATCCAGTCGGCCCGAATGTTTCGCTATGCGACATAATTCCTGCTATAGCGAGGGCTTATGAAGAGGGTTATTTCATGTTAATTGCGCTATTTGTCGTCGCACCGGTCATCGGCGTTATTGCGCTGGGCTATGGCGCGGCGCGGCGCGGCTTGTTCAGTGAAGATAATGTGGCGACGCTTAATCGTTTTGTCTTCACCCTCGCGGCGCCGGCTTTGCTGTTTCGCAATGTCGCGCTGACCGATTTTCCTGAAAACCTCTCCATCGGCCT
>JAKMDW010000021.1 GCA_022426245.1 Alphaproteobacteria bacterium
AATCGCCAATGCGGTCAGAGGCGCGTGTGTCGCGAATTTCAATATCATCGCGCGCGTCAAGTCCCAGCGCGCTCATATTTTCTCGGACGATATTTTCCGTGCCGACCAGCACCGGCTCGCCCAGCCCTAAATCCTTATAGGCAATGGCGGCGCGGATAACTTGTTCTTGCTCGCCTTCGGCAAAAATCATCCGTTTCGCATTCTGCTTGGATTTATTCATGATGATTTGTATTGAGCTGGCTGTCGGGTCGAGACGCGCTTGCAGGCGGTCTTGATAGCCATCCATATCGACAATCGGCGCACGCGCGACACCGCTATCCATGGCGGCGCGCGCCACAGCCGGCGGAATTTCACTGATCAAGCGCGGGTCAAACGGCACCGGAATAATGTAGCGCGGGCCAAAACGCGGACGCTCGCCATCATAAGCAGCGGCCACTTCATCGGGCACATCCTCGCGCGCCAACATGGCCAGCGCCTCGGCGCAAGCGATTTTCATATCATCATTAATCGTTGTCGCACGGACATCGAGCGCGCCGCGGAAAATATATGGGAAACCCAAAACATTATTGACCTGATTGGGATAATCCGAGCGACCGGTCGCCATAATGGCATCGTCGCGAATGGCGGCGACTTCTTCCGGCGTAATTTCCGGGTCGGGATTGGCCATGGCAAAAATAATCGGATTATCGGCCATCGCCTTAACCATATCCTCGGTCACCGCGCCTTTAACCGACAGCCCCAAAAAGACATCCGCGCCATCCATTGCTTCGCTCAGATTGCGCGCCGGAGTGTCGGCGGCATGCGCCGATTTCCACTGGTTCATGCCCTCTTTGCGGCCCTTATAAATGACGCCCTTCGTGTCGCATAAAATGGCATTATTGGCACCGACGCCCATGGCTTTAATCAGCTCCAAACAGGCAATGCCGGCCGCGCCCGCGCCATTAACGCAGACTTTAATTTCTTTAATGTCCTTGCCCGTCAGATGCAGCGCATTGATGAGACCGGCGGCGCAAATAATCGCCGTGCCGTGCTGGTCGTCGTGGAAGACCGGAATATCCATCAGCTCGCGCAACTGGCTTTCAATGATGAAGCAATCCGGCGCTTTAATATCTTCCAGATTAATGCCGCCAAAGCTGGGGCCCATAAATTTGACCGCATCAACAATTTCTTGCGGATCTTCCGTGTCCAGCTCGAGGTCGATACTGTCAACATCAGCAAAGCGCTTGAACAACACCGCCTTGCCCTCCATGACCGGCTTGGAGGCCAATGCCCCAAGATTGCCGAGGCCCAAAATCGCCGTGCCATTGGACACCACGGCGACCATATTGCCGCGTGCGGTTAAATCATATGAAGCGTCAGGATTATCGGCAATCGCTTGCACCGGCACGGCAACACCCGGCGAATAGGCAAGCGACAAATCCCGCTGGGTCGCCATCGGTTTGGTGGGGCTAATTTCAAGCTTGCCCGGCTTGCCGCGTGCATGGAAGCGCAGGGCTTCCTCATCGGTGAAGTTTTTTTCAGTATCACTCATGACAGTCTCTGACTTATCTGTAATTTACGGCTTTTACGGGGTTGAGGCGGTAAAAACAAGGCGAGGGGCATAAGAAAAACAAAATAAATTCAACAGCTTTTTGCATGTTTGACACATTGTGGGTGTGTTTCGCGCGTGTTTCATGTCGCCGGCTTTGCTAAACTATTTGTTATGTCAGCGACCGCATCAGAATCTGGAAAGCCGAAAAAACCTGCCGCATCAACATCGCCGGACCAAGTGACGCCGATGATGGCCCAGTTTTTGGAGATTAAAGCGTCACATCCGGATGCGCTGCTTTTCTATCGCATGGGCGATTTTTATGAATTGTTTTTTGACGATGCGGTTGCGGCGGCGGCGTCGCTGGACATTACCCTGACCCATCGCGGCAAGCATTTGGGGCAGGCCGTGCCGATGTGCGGTGTGCCATATCATGCCAGCGAGGGCTATTTGCAGCGGCTTATTAAGGCCGGTTTTCGGGTTGCTATTTGCGAGCAAACCGAGGACCCGGCCGCTGCCAAAAAACGCGGCTCAAAAGCCGTCGTGCGCCGCGCCGTGGTGCGCTTGGTCACGGCGGGCACGTTGAGCGAGGAGACGCTGCTCGACGCCAAAACACATAATTTTATTGCCGCCATTGCCTGTCTCGGCAATCCGCAAACCGACGCCGCGACGGCGGCATGGGCGCTGGCTTGGGCGGATATGTCGACCGGCGGGTTTTTTGCCGCCAAGACAAATGCCGCCGACCTTCCGGCACTGCTGGCGCGCTTGGCCCCGCGCGAGATCATTCTCCCCGATGCCGTCGCCGAAGCGCCGATCAATGGCGATGGGGCGGCTCAAAACCTATCGCTTTGGCTGGCCGAAAACCTGTCACAGGCGGCTCATCCGCCAATGCTGTCGCCGGTTGCTGATTTGGCGTCACCGGCTGCTCATGATGCGATGCGTGGGCGGTTCGGGGTTGCCTGCCATGATGCTTTGGCGGCAGAGGGCGCGGCGGTCAATCTGGCGTGCGCCCATATTCTCGCCTATTTTGAGGCGACCCAATATGACACGCAAATTACCCTGAGTGCGCCACGCCTTGAGGCCGATGACCAAATCATGGCGCTTGATGCGGCAACACGGACCAATCTTGAATTGAACCGCACCCTGTCGGGCCAGCGCGCCGGCAGTTTATTGGCCGCGCTAGATGAGACCGTAACCGCTGCCGGTGCGCGGCTTATGGCGTCGCGTTTAAACGCACCTTTGACAGCCCGGGATGCGGTTGAGGCGCGGCTCGATGCGGTCGCGGTGTTTGTCGAAGATGATGATTTGGGCGCCGATATAAAAGAGCACTTAAAGGCTGCGCCGGATATGGCGCGCGCGCTCAATCGCTTGGCCATGCAGCGCGGGGGGCCGCGCGATGTGCTGGCCATTGCCCAAGGCCTCGGCGCGGCGCGCCGGGTCGCGGCGCGTCTTTTGGCGGCGGCGCCTGAAGCTTCCGGCGACATAGCGCATGCGGGGACGGGCGAGCTGGCGGCACAAATTGAGGTGCTCGGTCGGGCGAGCCAAAACCTCGCCGATATGGGCGCTCATTTGAGCGCCGCGCTTGATGACAGCCTGCCGCTTTTGGCGCGCGATGGCGGTTTCATTCGCAATGGCTTCCATGCCGGTCTTGATGAGGCGCGCGGCTTGCGCGATGAAAGCCGGCGTATTATTGCCGCTTTGCAAAACCGCTATGGCACGGAAACCGGCATTAAAGCGCTGAAGATTAAACATAATGGTGTGCTTGGCTTCCATATTGATGTGCCTGCCGCGCATGGCGATAAGCTGATGAGCGCGCCGCATGACGCGGTCTTCATTCACCGTCAAACGCTGGCAAATTCCGTGCGGTTTTCTTCTGCCGAATTGGCTGAGCTGGCCGGGCAAATATCGCGCGCCGGAGAAACCGCCTTGGCGTTGGAACTGGACATATTTGCCGAATTGACGGCGCAGGTTCTGGGCGCGCGGGACGGGCTTGAGGCATTGGGTGAAGCACTGGCGATTGTCGATGTGGCCACCGCCTTGGCACAAAAAGCCAGGGCTGAAAACTGGGTGCGCCCAAAACTCCATGAGGATTGTCGTTTTGTGATTGAGGGCGGTCGCCATCCGGTGGTCGAGGCGGCCTTGCGCGCGCAAAGCGCCGCGCCGTTTATCGCCAATCCTTGCGTGTTGGATGCGGCGGCTCAAAAAGGCCCGCGTATGAGCCTGATTACCGGGCCCAATATGGCGGGTAAATCGACGTTCTTGCGGCAAAATGCACTGCTGGCCATTATCGCTCAAATGGGCAGTTTTGTGCCTGCCGCCAAAGCCGATATCGGCATTGTCGATCGGGTCTATTCGCGCGTCGGCGCGGCTGATGATTTGGCCCGAGGGCGCTCGACCTTCATGGTTGAAATGGTTGAGACGGCCGCCATTCTGACCGGTGCGGGCCCCCGCGCCTTGGTGATATTGGACGAAATTGGCCGCGGCACGGCAACCTTTGACGGCCTGTCTTTGGCTTGGGCGGCGGTCGAATATTTGCATGAGGTCATTGGCTGCCGCACTTTATTTGCCACGCATTATCATGAATTGACCGCTTTGGCCGAGCGGCTGGACGGGCTGGCTAATGCCTCGATGAAAGTCCGTGAATATGAGGGCAAGCTGGTGTTCTTACATGAGGTTGGCATTGGTGCGGCCGACCGGTCCTATGGTATTCATGTCGCTGAGCTGGCCGGCTTGCCGGCAAGCGTGACGGCGCGGGCGCGCCATGTTTTGGCGCAGCTTGAAGAAAATAATGCGGCAGGTGAGACAGCGCAAAATGCGGCTCCGGCCAATTTGGCCGACGCGCTGCCTTTGTTTGAAGCAAGCGCGCCGCATCCCCCCAAAAGCAATCCTTTGGGCGATGCGCTGGCCGGCATTGACCCGGACCGCCTGAGCCCGCGCGAGGCTTTGGATTGGCTTTATCGCCTACAAGAGATTGCTGACCAAGACAGGAACGATAAGGCCGGCGATAAGGACGGTGATGAATAGCAGGCCGTGATTTGGCCGTAATTCGTGCTATATGTGCGAGCAGCAGGGGCTAAAGCCCCCGAAGAACATCGAAATTCATTGCCGCGGATTGCTGTGGACAGCCGTCAATGGCAATAGCTTGCGAGAAAGGGTTGCCCTTATGGCAAAAGAGGCGGCAAAAATAGAGGCCAAAAAAACGGCAAAGAAATCTACGCCCAAGCTAGGCGCGAATATGCGCGAGACATTGCGCGCTTTGGCGGCCACCCATCAGGGCGATGATAAAGCCTTGCGTATGGCGGTGCTTGAAACGCTGCGCGCGCAATTAACCCAAGACCGCGCGCAAGCCCGCGACGGCTTGGAGGCCAAGAAATTAAAAGGGGCAAAATGCGCCGAGCTTATGTCGGCGCGCATGGATGACATGCTGTCGGCACTGGCCGATTTTGTGACGCAAGATGTGCTATATATCGCCAACCCGACAGACGCCGAAAAGGTGACCATGGTGGCGGTCGGTGGCTATGGACGTGGCCGTTTGGCCCCGCATTCGGATATCGATTTGCTGTTTTTACTGCCCTATAAGCGCAATGCCACCAGCGAGAGCTTTGTCGAATATATCCTCTATATTCTTTGGGATTTAGGGTTGAAAGTGGGTCACGCCACGCGCTCTATCAGCGACTGTGTGAGCCAAGCTCAAGCCGATATGACGGTGCGCACGGCGATGCTGGAAAGCCGCCTTTTATGGGGCAGTGATACGCTTTACGAAAGCTATCGCGAGGCGTTTCAGTCGAAAATCATGCGCGGCTCGGCGCGCCAATTTGTGACCGCCAAGCTGGCCGAGCGCGATGAGCGGCACGAGAAAACCGGTCGCTCGCGTTATTTGGTTGAGCCGAATTTGAAAGAGGGCAAAGGCGGATTGCGCGATTTGAATACGCTGTTTTGGATTGCCCGTTACAGCTATCAGGTCGAGGCGCTGGACGATTTGGTCGGCCTTGGCGTGTTGACGGCAGATGAGTTGAAGCTGTTTCGAAAATGCGATGATTTTCTCTGGCATGTGCGCTGCCATTTGCATTTTCTGACCGATATGGCGCAAGAGCGTTTGAGCTTTGATTTGCAAAAACCATTGGCCGAGTTTTTCTATCCGGCTGAGGAAGCCAAAGACGCGGCGGCGATGAAGCCGGTTGAAAAATTCATGCGCCGTTATTTTCTGGTCGCCAAAAATGTCGGCGATTTGACGGCGATTTTCTGCGCCTCGCTGGAAGCGGCGCAAAAGAAACCGCGCGCCGCCGCGCGCTTGCCGGCCTTGTTCCGGCGGCAAAAGCAGGTCGATGGCTTCACCATTGGAGCCAGCCGCCTGAAGATGGAGGCCGAAGACGGTTTTGCGCATAATCCGGTCAATCTCATTCGGGTGTTTCATTTGGCTGACAGCACCGGTCTGGATATTCACCCTGACACGCTGCGCGCCATCACCCAGAATACGCATCTTATCAATGCGGCGCTGCGCGATGATGCGACGGCCAATAAATTATTTCTCGACCTGCTGACCTCGAAGCGCGACCCGGAACGGATTTTACGGCGCATGAATGAGGCCGGCGTGCTGGGGCGTTTCATCCCTGATTTTGGGCGCATTGTCGCGCTGATGCAGTTTAATATGTATCACCATTATACGGCTGATGAGCATTTGCTGCGCGCGCTTGGTTTGCTGCGCGAGATTGAAAGCGGCGCGGTGAGCGAAGAACATCCGCTGGCGACCAAATTATTGACCAGCGGCGCGATCAATCGGCGGGTCATTTATCTCGCCACCCTGCTGCACGATATCGCCAAGGGCCGCCCCGAAGATCATTCGGTTGCCGGCGCCCGCATTGCGCGCAAATTGGGGCCGCGCCTCGGTTTCTCAAAGGCCGAGACGGCGCTCACGGAATGGCTGGTGCAAGAGCATTTGGTGATGAGTGATGTCGCCCAGCGGCGCGATTTATCTGACCCGCGCACGGTCGAGGATTTTGCCAAAACCGTGCAAAGCATGGAGCGGCTCAATCATTTATTTGTGTTGACCGAGGTGGATATTAAGGCTGTCGGGCCGGGCGTGTTCAATGGCTGGAAAGCGCAGCTTTTGCGGGAGCTTTATGGTGAGACAGCCTCACGCTTTAATGCAGGCACGGCGCTGGCGGCGCGCGGCGAAAGGCTGGACGGGGCCAAAACCGCTTTCGCTCAAATGCTCGATAAGGCGTGGAGTGTTCGCAAAACCAATGCCTATATTCGCCGTCAATCCGACGCTTATTGGCTGAGCTTCCCAACCGAGTCTCAGCTTCGCCACGCCGATTTGATTACCGATATGGAAGCCGGCGGGCACCCGCTGGCGCTGGAAGTGCATGATGATAATTTGCGCGATTGTTCTGAGATTACGATTATCTGCCAAGACCATGCCGGTCTGTTTGCGCGCCTTGCCGGAGCATGCGCCCTGGCGGGGTTGACCATTTTGGACGCCCGCATCACCACGACAAATGACGGCCTCGCCATTGATGCGCTGCATGTCGCTGACAGCGCGGCGAGCGGGCCATTGGCGCAAGATAAAGCCACGCGTTTGAAAAAAACCATGCGCGCTGTTCTATCGGGCGAGGTGATTGTGCCCGACCGTTTGGAGGGCGCGCCGCGCCGCGCTCATATCGAGGCGTTTGATTTGCGCCCGCAATTGCGCATCGACAATAATCTGGCCGATGATGCCAGCATTGTTGAGGTGAGCGGTCTCGATCGGCCTGGACTTCTTTACGCACTTTTGCGCGCACTTTATGAGCTCAATCTCTCTGTTTCGGCGGCGCGGATTGCGACTTTCGGAGAGCGCGTCGTCGATGTGTTTCATGTCACTGATTTGGCCGGGGGGCAAATTACCGATGCGGCACGCAAGAAAAAACTGCGCGCCACCATGCGGCGTGTGATCGATAATCCGGTGAAAGCGGCCCAACCTAAAAAACCGTCTAAAAAGCCGACACGGCGAAATGAGGCGGCCTGATATGACGCGAAAGAGAGCGGGCATATTATCCAATGCCGCTCTGGTCGGCACGGCAACAATGGCCAGCCGCATAACCGGCTTTATCCGTGATATTTTTCTCGCCGCGCTTTTGGGCGCCGGGCCTTTGGCAGAAATTTTTGTCATTGCGTTCCGCTTGCCCAATCTGTTTCGTCGCCTGTTTGCCGAAGGCGCGTTTAATGCAGCTTTTGTGCCGCTATTTTCAAAACGCTTACAAGAAGATGGTCAGGCGGCGGCGTTGGCCTTTGCCGGACAAATATTTTCTGTGCTGTTGGCGGCGCTCGCCATGTTCACCCTGCTGGCCGAAATTTTCATGCCCGCTTTGGTGTTGGCCCTGGCGCAAGGCTTTGCCGGTGACGCAGAAAAATTTGACCTCGCCGTGCATTATGCGCGCATCAGTTTCCCCTATCTGATTTTCATGTCGCTGATGGCCTTATTCGCCGCCATGCTGAACGCGGTAAATCGGTTTCTTGCCGCTGCGGTCGCGCCGGTATTGCTCAATCTGGTGTTGATCGGTGCCATGGCCCTTGCTGTGATGGATTTGGCGGTGATGGATAATGGCGGGTCGATTTCTGCCACTTCTGATGGGCGGGTTTTGGATTATGTGATTTATGCGGTCACGCTGGCCGGTCTGGTGCAGTTTCTGTTTGTGTTTATTGCGGCATGGCGCGCCGGTTTGCGCACGCCTTTGGCGGCGCCGGTATTATCAGATGATGTGCGCAAGGTTTGGCGCTTGGCTGTGCCGGGCATTTTGGCGGCCGGTATCGGGCAAATAAATCTGCTCGTCGGCACCTCCATCGCCACCGGCCAAGCCGGGGCCGCCGCTTGGCTTTATTATGCCGACCGTCTTTACCAATTGCCGATGGGGGTTATTGGTGTCGCTCTGGCCGTGGCGCTTTTGCCCGAATTGTCTCGCCGCCTCGCAGATGGCCAAGATACGCGCGCGCGCGATGCGCAAAATATCGCGGTGCTGGCCGCCGGTGGCCTGACCCTGCCCGCCGCGGTCGGCCTTTTGGTGTTGGCCGAGCCGATTGTTACACTGTTGTTTGAACGCGGCGCATTCACCGCCGCCGACAGCGCGGTTACAGCCCGGTTAATCGGCGTGTTTGCTTTTGGTTTACCGGCCTTTGTATTCATCAAAGCCCTGCAACCGTCTTTCTTTGCGCGGCAAGATACGCGCGCGCCATTGATTGACGGGGCGATTGGGGTGGGCGTGAACATTGCTTTGTCGTTGAGCTTGTTCCCAAGCTATGGCGCACCGGCCATTGCCTTTGCCACGGTGGCGGCGGGCTGGGTGACATTGAGTTTGATGTTGGTGCGCATGGCGCGGCGCGGCATTTATCATATGTCATTTGATGTGCTGCGCCGCCTCGCCGGACAGATGGCGGCGGCGGTTTTGATGGGGTTTGTTTTGGCCTATTTCGTTTCTTTTTTGGCCGCCGCTCAGCGCATTGAACCGCTTGGCACCTTGACCTTCAGCCTTTGGCTTGGCGGGCTGATTGTCAGCGGGGCCCTTATATATGCCATTGCCGCCATTTTATTGGGCGGGGTGCGGCGCAGCGATATCGCCCTCTTGCGGGGGGCGGGCTGATGCGCCATAACCGACGCATTATGGCGATAGGCTGGAGAATGGGTGAATGAGCGAGCAAAAGAGCGAGCATAAACCGCGTGTGCTGTCAGGCGTGCAGCCGACGGGTAATTTGCATTTGGGCAATTATCTGGGCGCCATTCGCAATTTTGTCGCCCTGCAAGAAAGCCATGAATGTCTTTATTGCGTGGTTGATTTGCATGCGATCACCGTGTTTCAAGATCCGGCTGAGCTGGCCGCCAATACGCGCGAAGTCGCCGCGGCGTTTATCGCAGCCGGTGTTGACCCGAAAAACCATATTGTCTTCAACCAAGCGCAAGTGCCGCACCACGCCGAATTGGCATGGGTGCTGAATTGTGTCGCGCGCATGGGTTGGCTCAATCGGATGACACAGTTCAAAGAAAAAGCCGGTAAAGATCGCGAAAAAGCCTCGGTGGGGCTTTATGTTTATCCGAATTTAATGGCCGCTGATATCCTGCTTTATCAAGCGACCCATGTGCCGGTCGGAGAAGACCAAAAACAGCATCTCGAATTGGCCCGCGATATCGCGCAAAAATTCAATAATGATTTTAACGCTGAGGGTTTTTTCCCGCAGCCCGAACCGCTGATACAAGGTCCGGCGACACGGGTAATGAGCCTGCGCGATGGCACCAAGAAAATGTCGAAATCCGACCCGTCTGACCTGTCGCGCATCACCATGCTCGACAGCGCCGATGAGATTGCCAAGAAAATTCGTAAAGCCAAAACCGACCCCGATGTGCTGCCCGCGCATGAAGGCGCGCTGGAGGGACGACCCGAAGCGGCCAATCTATTGGGCATTTATGCGGCTTTGGCCGAGCAAAGCGTTAGCGCTGCGGTCGGGCAATTTGCCGGCCAGCAATTCTCGGCCTTGAAAGAAGCCTTGGCCGAATTGGCGATTGCCAAAATAGCCCCGATTGGTGACGAGATGCGCCGCCTCAATGCTGACCCCGGCGCGGTTGATGCGATTCTGGCCGATGGGGCGGAGCGTGCGCGCGCTTTGGCTGAGCCGGTAATGGCTGATGTGCGCAAGCTGGTCGGCTTTCTGGGCGGTTAATCATGCCGTCCGAGCGGGCCGACGCTCCGGTGGCCGGGCGATCGCCCTTTTGCCGTGATGGCGTGTTTATTTTTCTTGTTTCGGTGCGCCCACGCTGGCAGCATGCGGGACATGGATATAACCCAACATTTACAGCGTAAATTTCTCATCGTCGTTGACGGCACGCCTGAAAGCCACGCTGCTTTGCGGTTTGCCGCGCGCCGTGCGCATGGCACGGGTGGCAGCGTCGCGCTATTATTGGTCATTGAACCTGAGAGCCATGACCATTGGCTGGGCGTCTCGACGCTAATGAAAGAAGAAGCCGAAATGGAGGCTGAGAAAATTCTCACCGAGTCGGCGGCGCTGGTTGAAATGCTAGGTGGCGAAAAGCCGAAAACGCATATTCGCCACGGCCAGTTGGCCGAAGAGATTGCCCGTTTGATTGATGAAGACCGTTCCATCTCGACCCTTGTCTTGGCGGCGGCGGTTGGCGGCGCAGGCCCAG
Source organism: Alphaproteobacteria bacterium (assembly GCA_022426245.1). Taxonomy (GTDB): domain Bacteria; phylum Pseudomonadota; class Alphaproteobacteria; order RS24; family RS24; genus UBA8337. The sequence goes on from JAKMDW010000021.1 coordinate 10,698, forward strand.
GGCCGCTGGTCTCAGAAATCGGCGCGGGTAAATCAGCCGTGCATATTCCGGTGACGATTGTGCCCGGTGATTTATCAGATGATGAGATAGACGGGCTGACCTAAGCTGGCATAAGCTGGCATAAGCGGCGCTTAGTTCTTATTGAGCGCGCTGATAAAGGCGTCGAGCATCTCGCTTTCTTGGTTTTTGTCGCCGCGTGTTTTGAGCCGTGCCGCACAGACCGAAAAGCGCAATGGCCCGGGGAAAGCAAAACTTTCAACATCACCATGCCCGTCTAATTGCGCGGCGCTGCGCTGCGGCACAAGCGTCAGCACATCACTTTGCCGCACCATATCAAGACAAGCGGTTTGGCTGAGCAATCGGTATTTTGGAAAATCATGCGCCTGTAAATCTGCGCCCAAATCATCCGGCAGGGTTTGTTCAAAGAACATGTCAAAGCCGGCAATCGCCCAATCATGAGGAATAATATCCGCCAATTGGCGCGTGCCAGACAATACTTCATGGCCGCGCCGACACACCACCGCATAGGCTTCGTCAACCACCGGCGTGACCTCAAGCCGGTCGCCATAGGGCAAAGCTTTTAGCGTATTGGCGTGAATGAGCATCAGGTCCGCGCGGCGCTCGACAATATCTTCCAATGCCTCCAAAGGCGGTTTGGTCTCGGCGCTCACCCGGCTATCGGGATATTTTTCGCGCAAGGCCAGTAGCGCCGGATGCACCAGCGTATCCAGCACAACCGGCCCGCACATTAACCGAATATGATGCTGTTCGCGCATGGCGGTTTGGCGCAAGGCTTCGGCCTCGGCCAGAAACAGTGGCACTTTTTCATAGAGCCGATGACCGGCGGCGGTTGGGCTGACGCGCCGTGTGGTGCGGTGAAACAGCTGCACATCCCATTTATGCTCCAGCGTTTTAATGCTTTTGGTCAAGGCGGCATGGGTCAGGTGCATTTCATCGGCGGCTTGCGAAAAGCTGCGCAGGCGATACACCGCCTCAAAATATTGGATTTGTCGAAGATCAAACATTATTAACCATAACTACATAAAACAGATGAATTATTCAATTAAACTTTATTGTTGGACGGTTTATACTCGCCCGAAAGGGAGAGCATCATGCAGATCGAAGAATTGATTGCGGTCAAAGTGACCTTGACTGCCATTCCGGTATTTTTTCTGGCCATTGCCATTGAGCTGCTGGCGGTAAAATTTTTCGCCAAACGCGGTAGCCTGAACGCCAAAGATGATGGCGTCAGTATTTTCATGGGTCTGTTCTCGGTCATCACCAATGGCGCGGCGGCGTTTTTGACTGTCGGCATGCTTTATTGGGCGCAAAATTATCAACTGACGGTGTTGCCGCTCACGGTCACGACTTTGGTGGCGTGTTTTGTCATTGATGATTTGCGCTATTATCTGCATCACCGGATAGCCCATCGGTGCCGCTGGCCCTGGGCGATGCATATTATCCATCACTCCAGCCGCCGTTTTTCAATGGCGGTGGCCTTGCGCCAGGGTTGGACCAAGCATTTTACCGGCACAACGGTTTTAAAAGTGCCGTTGGTGCTGGTCGGCTTTGACCCGCTTATGGTTATCTTTTGCGGTGCGCTCAATGCGGTTTATCAATTCTTCCTGCATACGGAAACCGTCGATAAAATGCCGCGCTGGTTTGAGGCCGTGTTCAACACGCCATCGCATCACCGCGTTCATCACGGCAATAACCCGCAATATCTTGATGCCAATTATGCCGGCACGCTGATTATTTGGGACAAAATGTTTGGCACGTTCGCGGCTGAAGACGACGCCGATCGCCCCAATTACGGGCTGGTTAAGGATTTTGAGCATTATAATCCGTTCCGCATTTTCATTCACGAATATTGGGGTATTTTGAAGGACGTTATACGTCCGGGCCTGACCCCCTTGCAGCGTTTGCTTTATATCATCGCCCCGCCGGGCTGGAGCCATGACGGCTCACGCCTGACCTCAATGGATATAAAACGCCAAGCCGGTCTGCTCGATACGCCGCCACGCGCCCCTGCGGAATAAGCTTAAAGACAGAAAACATGACCCATTTTGCGCTCTCTGAATTATTGATTGTTGTGATCGGCCTGTGGGCTGCGCGTCGTCTTTATGGCGCCGGCCGTGCCGCCGCCGCTTTGGGCCTCATATTGTTTTCAACCGCTGCCGCCATTGGCGCTATTCGTTTCGGCTTCGACCGCGACGGCGCGCTGATTGCCGCGCTGGCCGATATTCATCGTCTCGCCGGCAATATCGGTGGCACGGCGGCGATGATGGCCTTGGTTTACGACCTGTTGCATCGCCGCGCGCAAAGTGCGGTCTGGCAGGGGCGTTATATGGCGGCCTGTGCCGTAGCGTTGGCGCTGGCTCTGGCGTTTCCAAAACTTAGTGTGCCGCTGTTTGTTTGGTGGTCGGTCGGCTTTATCGGGCTGGTGGCGATGTCGGCTGACACGCTGGGTCGCCCATCGGGCATGGCGATGGCCATTGCCGGTCTGATGCTGGTCAATGTGGTGGTGTTCCGCCAGGCTGCATGGCTCAGCGTGTCGATGAGCTGGCATATTTTCCATGTGCTGGTGGCTGTTTGGGCCTTTGGCTTGGCTTATTTATTGGCCGTTCCTCAAGCTGCGCCACAAAATGAGGCCGCTGCGTAAAGCTGCTCAATCACTGCTCAATCACTGCCCAATCACTGCCGTGATAGCCGCCCCTCGTTTTTTGTCGCCAGATTGCTTATATAAAGGCTACACTTGTGCCAATCATAAAAGCTGAGGAAAGCACGCATGTTTATCCAGACCGAAGACACACCCAATCCGGCCAGCCTGAAATTTTTGCCGGGCCGCGAAGTGACAGGCAGTGCGCCGCCGGTTGATTTTCCAAATCAAGATGCGGCTGAAGCCTCGCCTCTGGCCGCGGCATTGTTTGCCATTGAGGGCGTCACCTCGGTGTTTTTCGGGGCTGATTATATTGTCGTGTCAAAGCCCGAGGGGCTGGAATGGCAATTGGTAAAACCGGCCATTTTGACCGCTATTATGGAACATTTTATTGCTGAGCGCCCGCTTATGGCAGCCGGATTTACCGGCAGTGATGGGGGCGAGGCTGAGGTGGCCGAAGAGGACGCTGAAGTGGTCGCGATTATCAAACAAATTCTCGACACCCGGGTGCGGCCAGCTGTGGCGCAAGATGGTGGTGATATCGTTTTTCACGGCTTTGAAAACGGCATCGTCTCTTTGCATATGCGCGGTGCCTGCGCCGGCTGCCCGTCCGCCACGGCGACGCTGAAGCAAGGCGTTGAAAACCTGTTGAAACATTATGTGCCTTCGGTCAGCGAAGTGCGTGCGGTTATTTAGAGGAAACCCCTATGCTTGACCAAGCGGCGCTTGATTCATTGTTCACCAAGGCGCGCAGCCATAATGATTTCGACCCGACACCGGTGCCGGAAGAAACCCTGCACGCGCTTTACGACCTGATGAAAATGGGCCCGACCAGCGCCAATTGCTGCCCGGCGCGTTTGGTTTTCGTGACCTCACAAGCGGGCAAAAAACGCCTTATGCCGTTCATCATTGAAAGCAATATTGCCAAAGTCGAAGCCGCGCCGGTGGTTGCGATTATTGCCAATGACACGAAATTTTATGACCGTATTCCCGAGCTGTTTCCGCATAATCCGGAAGCGCGCAACTGGTTCACCGGCTCCGAGGCTTTCGCGGCCGAAACGGCCATGCGCAATGGCTCCATGCAAGCGGCTTATCTGATGTTGGCGGCCCGCGCGCTCGACCTTGATGTCGGCCCGATGAGCGGGTTTGATGTGGCTGGCGTCAATCAGGAATTTTTCCCCGATGGTCAATTTGCCGCCAATCTGCTGTGCAATATCGGTCACGGGCGCGCCGAGGCGGTTTTCGAACGCCTGCCGCGCTTGGCTTTTGATGATGCCTGCAAAATCATCTGACGCAAGCACACCGCCGCTTATCCTCGCTTGCGATACCACACAAGGCGCATGTTCGGTTGCGCTGTGGCACGACGGCTTGCTGGCGAGGCAGCTTGAGCCCATGCAAAAAGGCCATGCCGAGGCGCTGATGCCGATGATTGAGAAACTGTTCAGCGAAAACGGGATTGAGATGAGCGCGCTTGATCGGCTTGCCGTGACGCATGGGCCGGGCACATTTACCGGCGTGCGGGTCGGCTTGTCGGCCATGCGCGGTCTGGCTCTGGCGCTGTCCATTCCGGTTAAAACCTATGGCACGCTGGCGGTTATGGCGCGGGCTTGCGACACGCAGACGCCGCTTATCGTGGCGGTCGATGCCAAGCGCGATACATTTTACACACAAAGTTTTGCGCCAGACGGTGCGGCGCATACTGACCCGCAAGCCCTCAGTGCCGCGCAAGTCAGCACGCTGGCTGCAAGTCTTATTGCCGATACCGCCACCGATAAAGCCGACAAGATTACGCTGTGTGGCAGTGGAGCCGATATGTTGGCCGATATTTTAGTTGATGCGACCGCCTTGGTTTCACAAAGTGATGCGCCGCCTTATCCGGACGCCGCCGTGCTGGCGGCCATGGCCGCGCAAGATACCGATTGGGACGGTCTTGCGGCGGCGGAGCCGCTTTATTTGCGCCCCCCCGATGCGACCCTGCCCGACCCGACAAAACGCATAAAATGGCGGTCATAGGATGGAAATCGGCGCATGAAAATCGGCACATTGAATAATGCACAAGCCTTGGCGCAGACCCATATGCTGGCCTTTGCGGCGCGCGCCGAACGCGCATGGTCGGCGCAAGAATTTGACGATTTATTGGCGCATGAAAACATCCATGCCTTTGCAGCCGGTTCCGCCAATGCGCAAGGGTTTATACTGCTGCAAAATCTGCCCGATGGGGCGGAAATCCTCACCCTCGCCGTGCGGCCTCAAGCGCGCCGCTTGGGGCTGGCGCGGGCGTTGATAAGCCATGCCGAAAACGCACTTGGCGCGCGCCGGCTATGGCTTGAAGTGGCTGAGGATAATGCCGCCGCGTGCGCGCTCTACGCTGTGACGGGATTTCGTGTGTCGGGGCGGCGCAGCAAATATTACAAAAGGGCTGGAAATTTCTCCGTCGATGCGCTTTTAATGGAACGAGACAGGCGGGAAGGCCAAAGCGATGAACACTAAAACATCTGATATCGAAACATTGGCGGCGAAAGCCGGTATGCGCATGACCGACCAAAGGCGCGTTATTGCCCGCGTTTTGAGCGAAGCGCAAGACCATCCCGATGTCGAGGAAGTCTATAATCGCGCCGTTGCTGAGGATGAGGCGATCTCCATCGCCACGGTTTATCGCACTGTCAGGTTGTTTGAAGAGGCCGGTATTTTGACCCGCCATGATTTTGGCGATGGCCGCGCGCGCTATGAGCCTGCGCCGGATGACCATCACGATCATTTGATTGATATTCAATCGGGCAAAGTCATTGAATTTACCAATGATGAGATTGAGCGCTTGCAACATGAAGTGGCGGAGAGGCTGGGCTATAGGCTGGTTGACCATCGCCTTGAGCTTTATGCCGTGCCGCTTGATGCGGAAGATAATTGATAAAACCCAATGAAGGCCTTGCGTTTAGCGGTGCGACTGAGCGGATTTTGTGCCGCGCTGATTATCCTGCTGCCGCCGCATCTGGTTCTCTTCGGCATGCCGCGCTTGCGCCATGGCGTGCCGCTGTTGTTTTTTCGGTTCATGATTTGGCTGATGGGTGTGCGGATTGATGTGACCGGGCCCCTGCCCAAGCGTGGCACGCTGATTGCGTCCAATCACGTCTCTTGGTTCGACATTATGATTATCGGTGGGCTGATGCCGCTCTCATTCATCGCCAAAAGCGAGGTGAAAGCCTGGCCGTTTTTCGGGCATTTGGCGCGTCTGCATCACAGTGTTTTTGTTGACCGTCGGGTCGGGCGTCATACGCTTAAAGAGCGCGCGCAATTGGCCGAAAGATTGCGGCGCGGCGACAGCCTTGTGCTTTTTGCCGAAGGCACATCGAGCCATGGTCTGCGCGTCCTGCCGTTTAAATCGACCTTATTCTCAGTCATTGAACATCTGAACGACATGCCCGACGGTGAAGACACAGTGCCGGTGCAGGCCATGACGTTGGCTTATACACGGGTGCATAATATCGCTATGGGGCGACGCCAACGTGTCGCTTATGGCTGGGTTGGCGATATGACCCTATTGCCGCATTTCTTTTTTATGCTGGCCGGGCCGCCGCTGACGGTAGAGATTATTTTTCACCCGCCATTGGACCATGTCGCCCGATTAAGCCGCAAGCCAATGGCGCAAATGCTGCATTATCAGGTCAGTGGTGGCCTTGAGGCGCTGGCGCGTGGTGCGCCGCATCCGGTCGCGCCCCTTGAAATGACCGGTCAAAAAAGCTAAGGCCAAGCCATGAGCATTAATGACCAGCAAACTGAAGCCGTCAAAGCCAGTAATGAAAAAACCTGCTTTATCAAAACCTATGGCTGCCAGATGAATGTCTATGACAGCCAGCGCATGGAAGAAGCGCTGGCCGCTGCCGGTTATCGCCCGGTTGCCGCGGCGGAAGATGCCGATATGGTGATTTTGAACACCTGCCATATTCGCGAGAAGGCGGCCGAGAAAGTCTATTCTGAACTGGGGCGCTTAAAGCCGCTCAAACAGCAAAATAAGGATATGGTTATCGGTGTTGCCGGTTGCGTGGCGCAGGCCGAGGGGGCTGAGATTATCGCCCGTGCGCCGGTGGTCGATATGGTGTTTGGGCCGCAAACCTTTCAGCAATTACCGGCCATGCTCGATGAAATTGACGATCGGCGGGCGCGCGGCGATAAGCCAAAATTAGTGCGCACGGATTTTCCGGCTGCCGAAAAATTTGAAGCGTTGCAAGCCATTGCCCGAAAACCGATCACCCGCAGCCCGTCGGCTTTCGTCACGGTGCAAGAAGGCTGCGATAAGTTTTGCACATTTTGTGTTGTGCCCTATACGCGCGGCGAAGAAGTGTCGCGCGCGCGCGCCGACATTATTGCCGAAGCCCGCGCCTTGGTGGCTGACGGGGTCAGCGAAATCACGCTTTTGGGACAAAATGTCAATGCGTGGGAACATGAAGGCATTCGCCTTGACGGCCTATTGACGCAGCTTGGCGAGATTGAAGGGCTGGCGCGCCTGCGGTTCACCACCAGCCACCCGCGCGACATGGATGCCGCCTTGATTGCGGCGCATGGCGAAAATGAAAAATTGATGCCCTATCTGCATTTGCCGGTGCAATCGGGCTCTGACGCTATTTTGAAAGCGATGAACCGCAAACATAGCGCGGCTGACTATATTGAGTTGACCCGAAAGTTTCGCGCCGCGCGGCCGGATTTGGCGCTCTCCTCCGACTTTATTGTCGGCTTTCCCGGCGAGACCGACGCGGATTTTGCCGCGACCATGGCGCTGGTTGAAGAGGTTAATTATGCGCAGGCCTTTTCGTTTAAATATAGCCCGCGGCCCGGCACACCGGCGGCCGATGCGGCCGACCAAGTTGATGAAGCGGTAAAGGCCGCGCGTTTGGCGCGCTTGCAGGGGCTGCTCAACGCCCAGCAGGTTGCTTTTAATAATGCCCAAAAGGGGCGTGTTTTACCTGTATTGTTTGATAAGCCGTCGAAAAGCGGCGACCAGATGAGTGGGCGCAGCCCGTATTTGCAGCCGGTTCATGTGCCGTTTGAGGTTTTGGGCGGGCGCGATGCGACGGCGCTGCGCGGGCGCATTTTACCGGTCGAGATTACCGGTGCCCACGCCAATTCGCTGAGCGGCGTATTGGCGATATGACGCTTTCATGAAACTCTTTGACGGGTCATTTCAAGGGCTTGCCAAGCCGGTCATTTGCCCCGATACTCTTTGGTAATGAAATATCCAATCAAGATCACAAAAACGGGGGCGCGCGGTTGAGCGGTTCTGAAAACAATAACGGCGGCACGATTGGCGAGCCGCTGGTTCTTGAATTCGACAATAACCGACTTCTGCCCGAGCTTTATGGCGAGCATGGCAAGCATTTGTCACGCATTGAGCAGACGCTTGATGTGTCGCTGGCCAATCGCGGCAATCAGGTTTATGTCTCCGGCCCGGCTGAAAATTGTGCCCGTGCAGAACAAGTATTGGGCGCGCTTTATGCCCATTTGGAACGCGGCGCAGAAGTGACCGGCGGTGATGTTGACGGCGCTTTGCGCCTCAGTCTGGGCTTGAGCCTCAGCGATAGCGGGCAAACAAGCGACGCGCCAAATGGTGCAGATGAAAACACCAAATCGAAGAAAAGCGCCGGCAAGCGCAGTGGCAAAGCGATCGGCAAAAGTAATGGCAAGGGCACTAATGCCAAAAAGCTGTATGGCGATGTCGCGCTGCGCACACAACGCCGCGAGGTTCTGCCGCGCTCGGCCACGCAAGCCGATTATATAAAAGCGCTTTTAGAAAATGAATTGGTCGTCGGGCTTGGCCCGGCGGGCACCGGTAAAACCTATTTGGCGGTTGCCGCAGCCGCAACCATGTTGGTTGAGGGTAAAGTTGACCGCATTATTCTTTCGCGCCCGGCGGTTGAGGCGGGTGAGAATTTGGGCTTTCTGCCGGGCGATATGCGCGACAAGGTTGACCCTTATTTGCGCCCGCTTTACGACGCGCTTTATGACATGTTGCCCGGCCCGCAAGTGACGCGCTCATTGGAAAGCGGCGAGATTGAAATCGCGCCTCTGGCGTTTATGCGTGGCCGCACCCTGTCCAATAGTTTTGTTATCCTCGATGAAAGCCAAAATGCGACGCCGATGCAGATGAAAATGTTTTTGACCCGTATGGGTGAAAATTCGCGCATGGTCATCACCGGTGACCCGAGCCAGATTGACCTGCCTTTTGGCGCGAAATCCGGCCTTAAAGATGCGATGGAAATTCTGCCGAAAGTGCGCGGCGTTGATATTATTCGCTTCGGTGAGGAGGATGTGGTGCGCCATGATATGGTGACGCGCATTGTCAAAGCCTATAATCGCCGCGATGCCACATTGCCCGCCAGTAGCCGTGATGGGGACCGCAATGGCGCGCGTAAACGGCGTACTTATGCAGAAGAAAAGCCTGCTGAAAAACAAGAAGAGACCCAAAATGACTGAACCTGCATCTGACCAAAATTGTGATGCTGCCCCCGATCCGGAGCCCGACAGTCCCGACCCATTTTTAGGCGGTGGCAGCCTGACCCTTGATATTGATATGCGCTGCGCCGATTGGCACGGCGCGGTTGATGTGCTGGAAGCGCAGGCGCAATTTGTCTGGGCGCATCTGGCAATGCCCGAGGCGGAGGCGTCACTTGTCTTGGCGGAAGGCGATTTTCTCGCCACCCTCAATGCACAATATCGCGACAAGCAAGGCGCGACCAATGTGCTGTCTTTTCCGGCGCAAGATTTTGCCGCCATCGCCACGCCGCAAGATGTCGCCGCCCTGCCCGCGCCGCGTCTTATCGGGGATATTGTTCTGGCGCATGATGTGCTGATGGCCGAGGCCGGCGCGCAAGGCAAAGCACCCGCGCACCATATGCGCCATTTGCTGACGCATGGATTGTTACATCTTTTGGGGCATGACCATGTGAGCGAAAGCGCGGCGGCGCAGATGGAAAAATTGGAAACCGATATTCTGGCCGCGCAAGGCCTGGCCGACCCCTATCACGAGGCGGCTTCTTCATGAGTGCGAGCAAACCCAATAATGGTAATGGCGGGTTCTGGCAGGGATTGACGCGGCTGTTTGGCGGCCAAGAGGCCAATTTGCGCGAAAGCCTTGAAGATGTGCTGGAAGAATCCGGTGGCGCAGAAGATGATTTTTCCGATGAAGAACGCCATATGCTCAAAAACCTGCTGGGCTTTCGCGATGTCACGCTGAGCGATGTGATGGTGCCGCGCGCTGAGATTGATGCGCTGGAAATTGACACTGACCCGCCGGTTCTATTGCAACGTTTTGCCGAATGTGGCCATTCGCGCATGCCGATTTATCGCGAGACGCTGGACCAGCCCTTGGGCATGCTGCACGTTAAAGACCTGCTCTCGGTGATCGATAAGGAAAGCGGCCTTGAGGCGGTTGACCTGACCACGCTCATTCGCCCGCTTTTATTTGTGCCACCGTCTATGTCGGCAATGGATTTGCTGCTGAAAATGCAAACCACGCGCGGCCATATGGCTTTGGTGATCGATGAATATGGCGGCACGGACGGCTTGGTGACGATTGAGGATTTGATTGAGGAAATTGTCGGCGAGATTGAAGACGAGCATGATGAGGAAGAAGTGCTGCTGCGCCCGCACCCTGAAAAGGGCGATGGCCATTGGCGCGCTTCGGCACGTCTGCCGCTGGAAATGCTGCAAGATGAATTGGCGGTTGATTTCAGCGCCATTGAGGAGCTCGACGATATCGACACGCTGGGCGGTCTGGTGTTTGCATTGGCTGGCCGTGTGCCTGAACGTGGCGAGCTCATCGGCTGCGTTTTGGGCGATGGGCATGAGGTCGAGTTCGTTATTCGCGATGGTGACCCGCGGCGCATCAAAAGTCTTGATATTTGCCTCGCTGCGGCCGGCTGATGTCTGCCGCGCGTGACTTTAGAAGCGGTTTTTGGCGACGCTATGTGCTGACCCCGTCTTTGCGCCATCCGGCATGGGCGGCGCTGCTGGCCGGTCTGGCTTTGCCGCTGGCTTATCCGCCTTTTTATCTTTTGCCGGTGTTTTATCTGGCCACCGGATTGGTTTTCTATCTCGCGGTTTTCTTGGCCACCTCTTCTGTCGCCTTTGGGGCAGGGGGACGAAAAGAGCTTTGGCGTTTGGCCCTTTTGGGCTGGTGTTTCGGCTTTGGGCAATTTGCCAGCGGCATGGCATGGATTGGCGAGGCGTTTCTGGTCGAGGCCGAATTATTTCTCTGGGCGTTGCCCTTTGCGCTCACCGGCTTGCCTGCCGGTTTGGCGATGTTTCACGCGCTGACCTTTGCCGCTTTCGGCTTGGCGGCGCGGCACTTTCGTCTGCAAGGGCTGGCGGCGTTTTGCCTGTTGGCTGTGCTGGTCGGGCTTGGCGAATATGCGCGCGGCCATGTGTTGACCGGCTTGCCATGGAACTTGCCACTCATGGGCTGGGCAGGTTGGCTTTATTTGGCGCAGCCGGTGGCGCTTATCGGCATTTATGGCTTGTCGCTCTTGGCGCTGCTCAGCGCGGCTTTACTGGCATCAGGGCTGGCATCAGGGCTGGCATCAGCTCAGCGCGGCCAATGCTTGACCGGACTGGCGCTGCCTCTGGCCGCCTTTCTGCATTCAAGCCTTGCCCTGCATGGCGCGCCCCCGATTGCGGCGTCAGAACCGGCGTTGAAGATTACCGTGGTGCAACCCAATTTGGCGCAGCGCGAAAAATGGGCGCCTGCCTTGCGTGAGCGGCATATTGAAAAAACCTTCAAAATGACCGCGCTGGGTTTGAAATTTGCTCCGGATACCGACCTCATCATCTGGCCGGAGACGGCGATACCGGCCTTGATTGATGAGGGGTCGGGGTTTGCTGAACGTCTGGCAGCGGCCCTGCCGCGTTTTAAAGATGTGCATGAAGAGGCCGAAAATAATACGTCCCCCCATCCGCCGCCCCATCCGGCCCCCTATTTATTGACCGGTGCCATTCGCCGCGAGACCGGCCCAGAGGGCACGGCCTATTTCAACAGCGCAATGTTGTGGTCGGGCGAAGGCATGTTATTGGCGCGCTCCGATAAGCATCACCTTGTGCCGTTTGGCGAATATTTGCCGGCGCAAAACTTTCTTGAGGCGATTGGCTTGCAGCAATTAACGCGACTGCGCGGCGGCTATTCGGCCGGTCCGGCGCGCGCCGTTTTAACCGCGGCGCGTCTGCCGCGCTTGGCACCGCTCATATGCTATGAGGCGGTTTTTCCGCATTTGGCGCAGCACGACAATGAGGCGCGCCCCGCCGCCTTTATCAATCTGACCAATGATGGCTGGTTTGGCACAAGTTTTGGCCCTTATCAGCATTTGGCGCAGGCGCGCTTGCGCGCCATTGAGCAGGGCATACCGCTCATTCGCGCCGCCAATACCGGCATGTCGGCAGCATTTGATGCGCGCGGGCGCCAGCTTGAGCGCTTGGCATTGGCTGAGGAGGGCGTATTTTCCTTGCCCCTTCCGCCCGCCCATGCGCCAACATTTTATGCGCGGCACGGCGATAGAGGCTTTGGTGCGCTGGCATTCTTGCTGCTGATTTTTGTGTGGGCAAATCACCGCCGCCATGTCTAGCACGGGGTAAAAGCGGTTGCCCTCGTCTCTAAGCTGCCGCATAGTTTTGCTCATAAAAATAATAAGAAAGGGGCGACCATCATGCCACGAAATAAGGAACGCACGCTCGATGCTTATATTGGCGCAAAGGTGCGTATGCGGCGGTTAATGCTGAATATGAGCCAAGAAACACTGAGCGGCAAATTGGGCGTGACCTTTCAGCAAGTACAGAAATATGAAAAAGGCTTGAACCGTATTTCGGCCAGCCGCCTGTTTGAGCTGGCGCATGCTTTGGGCGTGCCGGTCGGTTATTTTTACGATGGGCTCGATGAGGGCGATGCTCTGGCGCGGGTCAATGGTGGCAAGGGAGGGTTGCAAGACAGCCCGCCCGTATCGCCGTTAATGGAGTTTATCTCCAGCGGGCCGGGGGTAGAGTTGAACAAGGCTTTTTTGCGCATTGATGATGATAAAATGCGCCGCCGTTTGCTGGCTATGGTTAATGATATTGCGCGCGTCACAGGTGAGCCTAAATCCTGAGCGCGCAAAAAATTTGCGCTTGACCGACGCCGTTTGCCCTGCCAAACAAACGCAATCTTATCAATTGAGGGTTTAATCAGCTCATGTCTTCATATGAATTTACCTCCGAGTCCGTCTCGGAAGGCCATCCGGATAAAGTTTGTGACCGCATTTCAGATACTATTTTAGACGCGTTTCTGGCACGCGAGGCGCAAGCCCGTGTGGCTGTCGAAACATTGACCACGACCAATTTGATTGTCATGGCAGGTGAAGTGCGCCCTGATGGCTTGGTTTCAAATGACGAGATGGAAGCTTTGGCGCGCGAAGCTGTCAAAGATATCGGCTATGAGCAAGACGGCTTCCATTGGAAAAATGCCGAAGTGATGGTGCGCGTGCATGGTCAATCGGCGCATATTGCGCAAGGCGTTGACAGCGATGGCGGCAATAAAGACGAAGGCGCAGGCGATCAGGGCATTATGTTTGGCTATGCTTGCCGCGAAACCGAAGAATTAATGCCGGCACCGATTGCCTTTTCGCATAAAATTCTGGCGGATATGGCAGGTGCGCGCAAATCGGGCGCGGTGCAGGGTTTTGGGCCTGACAGCAAAAGCCAAGTCACTTTGGCCTATGAAAACGGCAAGCCGGTGCGCGCCACCTCTGTTGTGGTTTCTACCCAGCATGATGAAGGGTTGAGCCAAGATGATGTGCGCGCATTGGTGCGTCCGTTTGTCGAGGGTGTTTTGCCCGATGGCTGGATGTGTCCTGAAGAGGCGTTTTATGTCAATCCGACCGGCACATTCATTATCGGCGGGCCTGATGGCGATGCCGGCTTGACGGGTCGTAAAATTATTGTCGATACTTATGGCGGTGCGGCGCCACATGGCGGCGGCGCGTTTTCGGGCAAAGACCCGACCAAGGTTGACCGTTCAGCGGCTTATGCATCACGCTATCTGGCGAAAAATGTCGTTGCGGCCGGTCTGGCGGAACGCTGCACCATCCAATTATCCTATGCCATTGGGGTTTCACAGCCGCTGTCGATTTATGTCGATATGCACGACACCGGCGCGGTTGACGCGGCCGCTTTACAAAACGCTCTGGCGCAAGTGATGGATTTGAGCCCGCGCGGCATTCGCGAACATTTGGGCCTCAATAAACCGATTTATGCTCGCACGGCCGCGTATGGTCATTTTGGCCGCGCGCCGGAAGCCGATGGCGGGTTTAGCTGGGAGCGCACTGATTTGGCCGATGCCATTAAGGCGGCCTTGTAAGCGAACGGGCGCATGATATGGCCGATGAGCCAAGCGATAAAGCCGGTCAGGATAAGGTAAATAAGCGGCTGATTTATGGCCGCCGTCAGGGGCACCGCCTACACAAAAAGCAGGCGCGTCTGGTTGACGATGTGCTGCCGCGCCTGACCCCCAATTTGACGGCGGATAATGTGCCGGCCGATTGGTTTGCCAAAAAATGCGACGATTATGTTTTGGAAATCGGTTTTGGCGGCGGCGAGCATTTGGCGGCGCGCGCTTTGGCAAACCCGCAATCGGGCTTTATTGGCTGTGAGCCGTTTCTCAATGGCGTTGCCAAGCTGGTTGCCACTGTGGCCGATGAGGGCCGTGACAATATCGCCATTTATCAAAATGATGCCCGGACGATTTTGGACGCACTGCCCAATGGGGCTGTCGGGGCGGTTTATCTTCTTTATCCTGACCCATGGCCGAAAAAGCGTCATCATAAACGCCGCTTCGTCAGTGCCGAAAACCTCGCCGCCATTCACCGTGTCTTGCGCCCGGGCGGGGTGTTTTTTCTGGCCAGTGATATCGCGGCCTATATTGACTGGTCGCTCATTCATATTGGCGCGCATGGCGGTTTTGAGTGGGCGGCTGAAAAAGCCGATGATTGGCGCGTGCCGCCGTCAGACTGGCCGGGCACACGCTATGAGACGAAAGCACTGGCGGCGGGTCGAAAGCCGGTCTATTTGCAGTTTACCAAAGCCGACTAGAGCCGGTTTCGGGCAGCTGTGATGAAGGGCTTGCACACCATCGCTAAATCGCTATAGTGGCGACACATTGATGCTGCTTTTGAAACAAGTGGGATGGCCTTCCGGCCCCCGCTTTTTTTCTTGGTTTTTTTTCGAATAACCGAGAGGGCGGCGCGAGAGGAAGATGAAGATAATGACAGATGATGTCATCAAGGGGGACGCTTCTCTGGAAGACGTTTCGGGTCACGACGTTTCGGCTGAAGAAGGCGGCACCGCTCATTTGCTGGCGCCCGGTCCGGCGCGCCCCTATCTCGACTTGGTGCAGCCGCTCATTGACGGGCTGGGGTTTCAGCTTTTGCGCATTCGCATGACCGGGGATGATGGCAAAATGGTGTTGCAGATAATGGCCGAAAATGACGAGCACGGTCTAACGATTGAGCAATGCGAGACCATCAGCCATGCCGTGTCGGATATGCTGGATGTCGAAAACCCGATTGCCGGGGCTTATGCGCTGGAAGTCTCGTCACCCGGTGTGGCGCGGCCTTTAACCCGCGCTGTCGATTTTGAACGCTGGGTCGGTTATGAGGCCAAGCTGGGCGTTAAACAGGCGATTGAAGGCCAGCGGCGCTTTCGCGGGTTGGTTGAGGGCTTCGCCGATGGCGAAGCGCGTTTGCAGGTGAGCTTGGAAGGGTTTAGCGAGCCGCAGGTTTTGGGTTTTGCGCTGGAAAATATTGCTGAGGCGCGACTTGTGCCCGATGAAACGGAATTAAAGGCGAGCTTGCGGGCCGCTAAAGGAAAATGATTTATCCCCGCTCAGAACGGGTGGGATAGGCTAATTTTAGGAGACGAAAATGGCGAGTGGAATTAGTGCAAATAAGCTGGAATTGCTGCAAATTGCCGATGCGGTCGCGCGCGAAAAAGGCATTGAAATGGATATTGTGCTGTCGGCTATGGCCGATGCCATCCAGAAAGCGGCGAAAGCGCGCTATGGTCAGGAAAATGATATTCGTGTCGATATCGACCCGAAGACCGGTGAGACCAAATTGCTGCGCGTTGTGACGGTTGTTGAATTGGTTGAGAATGACGATACCGAGATTTCACTGGCCATCGCGCAACGCGATAATGCCGATGCCAAGCTGGGCGATGAGGTGATTGATGAATTGCCACCGGTTGAATTTGGCCGCATCGCGACGCAAGCCGCCAAACAAGTGATTGTGCAGCGCGTGCGCGAAGCCGAGCGCGAGCGTCAATATGAAGAATTTAAAGACCGCGTTGGCGAAATTATCAATGGTGTCGTCAAGCGCGTTGAATATGGCAATGCAGTGCTCGATTTGGGGCGCAGCGAAGCAGTGGTGCGCCGCGATAATCTTATTCCGCGCGAGGTGTTTCGCCCGGGCGACCGTATTCGCGCCTATATTCAAAATGTGCGCCGCGAACAGCGCGGCCCGCAGGTGATTTTGTCACGCACCGATCCGGCTTTCATGTCGAAACTCTTTATGCAGGAAGTGCCTGAAATTTATGATGGCGTGATTGAGGTGCGTGCCGTCGCCCGTGATCCGGGCAGCCGCGCCAAAATCGGTGTTATCTCAAATGACCCGGGCATTGACCCGGTTGGCGCGTGCGTTGGCATGCGCGGCAGCCGTGTGCAGGCTGTGGTCAATGAATTGCAGGGTGAAAAAGTTGATATTATTCCGTGGTCGCCTGACCCGGCGGCTTTCATCGTTAATGCTCTGGCACCGGCCGAGGTCACCAAAGTGGTGCTGGACGAAGATGTGCAGCGCATTGAAGTTGTCGTGCCCGATGAGCAATTGAGCTTGGCCATTGGGCGACGCGGGCAAAATGTGCGCCTCGCTTCGCAACTGACCGGTTGGGATATTGATATTATGACGGAGGCGCAGGAAAGCGAACGCCGTCAAACGGAATTTGCCGAACGCACGGCTTTGTTTATGGACGCGCTTGATGTTGATGAGATGATTGCTCAGCTTTTGGCCTCCGAGGGTTTTGCCACGGTTGAGGAAGTGGCTTATGTGCCGGTCGAAGAGATTACCTATATTGAGGGTTTTGACGAGGAAACCGCGCAGGAAATTCAAAACCGTGCCCGCGACCATCTCGACCGTGAAAACGAGAAGCTTGATGCACAGCGCAAAGAAATGGGCGTTGGGGATGATTTGGCGGCAATGGAAGGCCTGACGCCTGCCATGCTGGTGCGTTTGGGTGAAAACGATATTAAATCGCTTGAGGATTTCGCTGGTTGTGTGACCGATGATTTAACCGGCTGGTTTGAAACCGTTGAGCGTCGCCGGGTTCGCCAAGACGGTATTTTGGATGGTTTTGATATTAATGCCGAGGAAGCCGAAAACATGATCATGGCGGCGCGTGTTGAGGCCGGTTGGATTACCCAAGCCGAGCTTGACCAGCAGCGCGCCGATGAAGCCGCGCGCGCCGCAGAAGAGGCCGCCGCCGCTGCCGAAGAAGCCGGTGCGGGCGAGGCCGGTGAAGCAGTGGCTCAGACAGCCAGTGATGTTTTCGGTGAAAAACCGGCAGCACCGGAAGCGCCTGCTGAAGCCGCGACCTCGGCTGAGCCGTCGGCAGAATAATGGCCCGCCGGTCCGACCCATTAGAGAAACCAGGAAGCAAAAGGCGTTTATGCACAAAACATGTCATATCTCCGGCGCACAGGGTGAAGCGGGCAATATGCTTCGTTTCGTCCACGCGCCTGATGACGGGGTTCTAACCCCCGATTTGGCAGCGCGTCTGCCGGGCGATGACATCTGGTTGGCCAATCGAAAAGATTTGGTCGAAAAATTGGCGGCGGATAAGACGTTTGACACGCCCAGCGATTTGCCCGAACGGGTCGAAAAACTGATGCGCCAGCATTTAGGGTCATTATTTGCTTTGGCACGCAAAGCCGGTGAACTGGTGATCGGCTTTACCAAAACCGAGGCGGGGCTGAAAGCCGGCCGCATCAGCTTGCTTATTGCCGCGCATGATGGCGCGGAAGATGGGCGAAAGAAATTGGCGAATAAGGCAAAAGCAGCCGGAATTGACTGCTTCACGCTTTTGAGCAGTGAAGAATTGGGCATGGCCTTAGGCCAGTCAAATGTGATACATGCAGGGCTCACCGATGTTGGTTGGGCCGAGCGCATTAACCGCGACGCCGGGCGGCTTGCCGCCTATTTGGGTGACACGGGATGGGAGACTGAGTGAATGAGCGACGCAGAAACCGGCGATGAAGGCCAAAAAGAAGACGGCGGCAAGGGTAAAACCCTGTCACTGAAGCGCACTGTCGAAAGCGGGCAAGTGCGTCAAAGCTTCTCGCATGGCCGCTCGAAATCTGTGTTGGTTGAAAAGCGCCGTAAGCGCATTGTTAAGCCGGGTCAAGAGGGCGCTGAAGCTGCGCCGGAAGTATCGGAAACACCGGAGGCGAAGGGCGCAGCGCCGAGAGAGGCCGCACCGGCGAAACCGCAAATGCCCGATGGGCTCTCAAAAGCCGAACAAGAAAAGCGTCTCGCCGCCGTGGCTGAGGCCAAAACGCGGGCTGTTGAAGAAGCCAAGCAGACTGAGATTGATACCAAACGCCGCGCTGAGGAAGATGCGCGCCGCGCTGAAGAGCGGGTGCAAATGGAAGCTGAAGAAGCGCGTTTGGCCGAAGAAAAGGCGCGCAAAGTGAAAACCAAACCGGTGGTCGAGGCTGCGCCCGAGGCTGACCGCTCGGTCAAGCCGGCTGTGCGCCGCCCGGCTGACGAGGAAAAACGCCGCGCCGAAGAGAAAAAACGCACCACTGCTGAAAAACGCGGTGCTGCCGGAGAGCGACGTCGCCGCGCCGGTAAGTTAACCATTAATGATGCGTTGAATGATGAGGAGCGTGTGCGCTCTTTGGCGTCTATGCGGCGTCGCCGTGAGCGCGAAAAGCGACAGGCCAATACCGGTGATAGCGGCGAAAAAGTGGCGCGCACCGTGCAATTGCCCGATACGATTACAATTCAGGAATTGGCAAATCGAATGGCCGAGCGCGCTGTTGATGTGATTAAAGTGCTGATGCAGCAAGGCGTGATGGCGCAGATCAATGATGTGATTGATGCCGATACAGCGCAAATTGTCGCCGAGGATTTGGGTCACAAAGTGCGCCGCGTCTCGGAAAGCGATGTCGAGGATTCGATTGTCACGGCCGATGATGATGATGGCGATAAGGCCCCGCGCCCGCCTGTTGTAACGGTGATGGGCCATGTTGACCACGGCAAGACCTCGCTTTTGGACGCGTTGCGTAAATCCAAAGTGGCTGATGGTGAAGCCGGAGGCATTACCCAGCATATTGGCGCTTATCAAACCGAAGCCACCAGCGGCGATTTAATTACGTTCATTGATACGCCGGGTCACGCCGCCTTTACGGCGATGCGCGCGCGCGGTGCCAAGGTGACGGATATTGTTATTTTGGTTGTTGCCGGTGATGATGGTGTGATGCCGCAAACCATTGAGGCGATCAATCATGCCAAAGCGGCTGAAGCGCCGATGATTGTTGCGATCAACAAAATGGATAAGCCGGAAGCCGATGCCTCGCGGGTGAAAAATGAACTTTTGAGCCAAGAAGTTATCTCTGAGGATATGGGCGGTGATACGCAAATGATTGAGGTTTCGGCGCAAACCGGTGATGGCCTTGATAATTTGCTGGAAGCGGTGGCGCTGCAAGCCGAGCTTATGGAATTGCGCGCAAAAACCGACCGCGATGCCGAGGGTATTGTGATTGAAGCCAAGCTCGATAAAGGCCGCGGCGCGGTGGCAACGGTTCTGGTGCAACGCGGCACATTGAATGTTGGTGATATTTTTGTTGTCGGTCAAGAATCCGGCCGCGTGCGGGCATTGGTCAATGACCGCGGTGAACAAGTGAAATCCGCCGGGCCGGCAACCCCTGTCGAAGTGCTGGGCGCCGGTGGTGCACCGGGCGCAGGCGAATTGCTGACGGTTGTTGAAAACGAAGCCAGTGCGCGTGAGGTGGCCGATTATCGCGCGCGCAAAGCCCGCGAACAGGCCACAATGGCCGGGCCGAAGGCGGCCTCTCTCGACCAGATGATGAACCAGCTGCAAAATGCTGAACGCGCTGAAATGGCGCTGGTCGTTAAAGGCGATGTGCAAGGCTCGGTTGAGGCGATTGCCCAAGCGGCTGAGAAGCTTGGTAATGATGAAGTGTCGGCGCGCATTGTGCACACCGGCGTTGGCGGCATTACCGAAAGCGATGTCACTTTGGCCTCAGCTTCCAATGCGGTGGTGATGGGCTTTAATGTGCGCGCCAATGGCCAAGCCCGCCAATCGGCGGAAGCGGCGGGCATTGAAATTCGCTATTACAATGTGATTTACGATCTCGTCGATGACCTGAAAGCGGCCATGGCCGGTATGTTATCGCCTGACTTGCGTGAGACGGCACTGGGTAAAGCCAAAGTGTTGGAAGTGTTCGCGGTCGGCAAGGGCGATAAGGCAGCCGGTTGTTTGATCGAGGATGGCATGGTGCGCCGTGGTGCCAAAGTGCGCCTCATTCGCGACGATATTGTTATCCATGAGGGTGAGTTGTCTTCTTTGCGTCGCTTTAAAGACGAGGTAAAAGAAGTGCCGTCGGGTCAAGAATGCGGTATGGCGTTCGAAAATTATGCCGATTTAAAAGCCGGTGACATTATCGAATGTTATGAGGTCGAAGAAGTCGCCCGCACGCTGGACGATTAGAGCGCGGCTTTTAAACAATGAACAAGCAAAGAAGCGGTCGGGAAGCAAGCCAGCGGCAATTGCGGGTCGGTGAGGTGCTGCGCCAACGCTTGAGCGATGTGCTGCATCGCTTTGATTTTGAGCCGAAAGCGCTAAAGCGCGCCACTTTGACGGTTACTGAAGTGCGCATCAGCCCTGACCTCAGGCGCGCCACGGCGTTTGTTATGCCGCTGGGTGGCGAAAATGCCGAGGTGATTGTTAAATTGCTCAATCAAGAAGTGCCACGCTTGAAAAAAACCGTGCTGAGCGGCTTGCATTTGAAATACGCGCCCGATTTCAGCTTCCGCGTCGATGATAGTTTTGACCGCGCCGCCGAGATGGATCATTTGCTGGCGCAAAATGATGTGCAGCGCGACCTGTCGCAAGATGAACAAGACCAAAATTCAGAGCATAAGGACGGCTAATGGGGCGGCGCAAAAAAGGCCGCGCCATTTCGGGTTGGGTCAATCTCGACAAGCCGCTTGAATTGGGCTCGACCCCTGCTGTCAGTCAAATCCGCCGCCTTTTTGATGCTCAAAAAGCCGGTCACGCCGGCACGCTTGACCCGCTGGCCACCGGCATTTTGCCGATTGCGTTGGGCGAGGCGACCAAAACCGTTTCATTCATGCAAGACGCCGCCAAAACCTATGAGGTGGTGGTGGTGTTTGGTGCGGCGACTAGCACAGATGACCGCGAGGGCGAGGTGATTGCCAGCAGTGAGGCGCGCCCTGAGACGGGCGATATCGAAGCCGCTCTGGCGCAATTTACCGGTGAGATTTCGCAAATCCCGCCGCAATTTTCAGCCCTCAAGAAAGACGGCAAGCGGGCTTATGATTTGGTCCGCTCCGGTGAAACCGTCGCGCTGAAAGCACGCGCGGTGCGCATCGATGCCATTGCGCTGCTGCAACGCCCAGATAAAGACCATGTAAAGCTTAAAATTGACTGCGGCAAAGGCGTTTATATTCGTTCGCTGGCCCGCGATTTAGGCTCGGTTTTGGGGGGTTTTGCGCATGTCGGCGCGCTGCGGCGCACGCGTGTCGGGCCTTTTGACGAAAAAACAGCTTTAGGGCTGGAAAAGCTGACCGCTTTAGGCCATATTGCCCCCGATTTGGCGGCTCTGGATGCCTGCCTGTTACCGCTCGAGACCGCGCTGGACGACATCCCGGCATTGGCCTTGGACGATGACACAGCGTCCCGCATTAAGCAGGGGCAAGCCATATCACCGCCGGATCCGGTTTCCCCGGGTCACGTGCTTCTCACCCATCAGGGGCAGGCTTTGGCCATTGCCACGATGCGAGAAGAGAGCGGGCTTTTACAGCCGCGGCGTGTTTTCAATCTCTAATACGGGGCCTAAATCCCGAAGGAGGCTACGATGTCGATAACGCTTGAGCGCAAAGCTGCGCTGATTAAAGAATATGCCACTGTTGACGGCGACACAGGTTCGCCCGAAGTCCAAGTGGCTATTTTGTCGGAACGCATTTCCAATTTGACCGAACACTTCAAAATCCATGCGAAGGATAATCATTCGCGCCGTGGTTTGTTGAAGCTGGTCAGCCAACGTCGCCGTCTGCTCGATTACGTAAAAGACCGCGACAATGCACGCTATCAAGAGCTGATTAAGCGTTTGGGCTTGCGCCGATAAGCTTAAGGCCGGCTCTTTTTCAAAGGGCCGGCTTTTGCCTTTTGGCATGATTTATGTCGTCTTGGGCCAGACGGGTTTTTCGACATGGGGTCGAAAAAACATGTGGATGAGAACCGGCCCTTTTCAAGGTTCTCTAAGATATGCCGCAGGGAAGCGGTTTTGGCGATGGCTGCATATAAATGATGCCTTTTATGTGAGGCAGGGGCAGCATCGCCGTGAAGGAAAATTGGATGTTTGATATTACCCGTGAAGAAATTGAATGGGGCGGTCGTACGCTGACACTGGAAACCGGACGCGTTGCGCGTCAGGCCGATGGTGCGGTGCTGGCCACTTATGGGGAAACCTCAGTATTGGCGACAGTGGTTGCCGACAGAAGCCCGAAGCCGGGCCTCGACTTTTTCCCCCTTACTGTGAATTACCAAGAAAAAGCCTATGCCGCCTGTAAAGTACCGGGCGGTTATTTTAAGCGCGAAGGGCGGCCGAGCGAAAAAGAGACATTGGTCTCGCGCCTCATTGACCGACCCATTCGCCCGCTTTTTGTCAAAGGCTTTAAAAACGAAACCCAAGTGATTGCGACCGTGGTCAGCCATGATTTGGAAAATGATGCTGATATTGTCGCTTTGGTCGCCGTATCGGCTGCCTTGACCATTTCAGGCATACCGTTTCAAGGCCCGATTGGTGGCGCGCGCGTTGGCTTTATTGACGGCGCTTATGTGCTCAACCCGACCATTGAACAAATGGACGAAACCTCTTTGGACCTGATTGTCGCCGGCACACAAGACGCTGTGTTGATGGTGGAAAGCCAAGCCGATGAGCTGTCGGAAGACGTCATGCTGGGCGCGGTCATGTATGGCCATAAAGAGTTCCAGCCGGTGATTGATGCGTGTATTCGCATGGCCGAAAAAGCCGCTAAAGAGCCGCGCGATGTGCCGCAAAGCGATGATAGCGAATTGCAATCAAAAGTTGCGGGCATTGCTCAAGACGGCTTGAAAGCCGCTTATCAGGAAGCCGATAAGCAAACCCGTCAGGGAAAAATCGCTGAACTGCGCGATGCGGTTACCGCCGAATTGGTGGCAGATGACGCCAGCCCGGACGAGAAAAATGCCGTTTCCGGTGCCTTTAAAGGTTTGGAAAGCGACATTGTGCGGGGCGATATTCTCGATACGGAAAAACGTATTGACGGTCGTGGCCTTGCTGATGTGCGCGCGATTGTATCTGAAGTCGGCGTGTTGCCGCGCACGCATGGCTCCAGCCTGTTTACGCGTGGTGAAACGCAAGCGCTGGTCGTGGCCACTTTGGGCACGGGCGATGACGAGCAATTTGTCGATGCGCTGGAAGGCACATATCGCGAAAACTTTATGTTGCATTACAACTTCCCGCCCTATTCGGTTGGCGAGACGGGTCGCGTCGGCTTTACCGGTCGTCGTGAAATCGGTCACGGCAAGCTCGCTTGGCGCGCGCTGAAGGCCATGCTGCCGAGCAAGGATGAGTTCCCTTACACTTTGCGCCTGGTTTCTGAGGTGACTGAGAGTAACGGGTCGTCTTCTATGGCAACGGTTTGCGGCTCTTCGCTGGCGATGATGGATGCCGGTGTGCCGCTGAAAAAACCGGTCGCCGGTATCGCTATGGGTCTTATCAAAGAGGGCGATCGTTTCGCCGTTCTGTCCGATATTCTCGGTGATGAAGACCATTTGGGTGATATGGACTTTAAAGTGGCGGGGACGCAAGACGGTGTCACCTCGCTGCAAATGGACATTAAAATCACCGGCATTACCGAAGAGATTATGCAAGTGGCACTCGACCAAGCAAAGGGTGGCCGCACCCATATTCTCGGTGAAATGTCGAAAGCACTGACCTCAGCGCGTGATGAAATGGGTGAATATGCGCCCAAGATTGAAACCATCCAAGTGCCGCAGGATAAAATCCGCGAAGTTATCGGCACAGGCGGCAAGGTCGTGCGCGAGATTGTCGAAACCTCAGGCGCGAAAATTGATATTGGCGATGACGGTTTGATTAAGGTTGCCTCGTCTGATGCGGCGGCGATTAAATCGGCCCTCGACCAGATCAATTCAATCGTCGCTGAGCCGGAAGTCGGCTTGATTTATGAAGGCACGGTTGTGAAAACCATGGATTTTGGCGCCTTTGTCAATTTCTTCGGTAAGCGCGACGGGCTGGTGCATATTTCGCAACTGGCCGACCACCGCGTCGAGAACACCTCCGATATCGTTAAAGAAGGTGACACGGTGAAGGTCAAGCTGGTCGGTTTCGATGACCGCGGCAAGGTGCGCCTGTCGATGAAAGTCGTTGACCAAGAAACCGGTGAAGACCTTGAGGGCAAGTCGTCTGACGACGACTAGGCCAAACCAAAATGAATACAGAAAAGGGCGGGATTTATTCCCGCCCTTTTTTTGATGATTTACAGCGCCGCTCTAAACCCGTTTCATCACCAAAGTTGCATTGGTGCCGCCAAAGCCGAAGGAGTTTGACATCACATGATTGAGCGTTGCCTCGCGGGTTTCTTGCACGATTGGCATATCGGCAAAGTCCGGGTCCAGCTCGTCAATATGCGCCGAACCGGCGATGAAATTGCCTTGCATCATCAGCAGGGCATAAATCGCCTCTTGCACGCCGGCCGCGCCGAGCGAATGACCCGACAGCGATTTGGTGGCGGAGAAAGCCGGACAATCAGTCCCGAATACTTCGCGCAAGGCCTCAATTTCTTTAATGTCGCCGACCGGGGTCGAGGTGGCGTGCGGGTTGATATAATCGAGCGGCGCGCCGGTGTCTTTCATTGATTGGGTAAGGGCCATTTGCATACACCGCACCGCGCCCTCGCCGCTTGGCTGCACCATGTCATGCCCGTCAGAGGTCGCGCCATAGCCGGTCACTTCGGCGTAAATTTTTGCACCGCGCGCTTTCGCCCGCTCCATTTCTTCGAGCACCAAAACCCCGGCCCCACCGGCGATGACAAAGCCGTCGCGGTTTTTGTCATAGGCGCGGCTGGCGGTTGCTGGTGTGTCATTATAATTGGCGCTCATCGCGCCCATCGCGTCGAACAAAACCGATAGCGCCCAATCAAGCTCTTCGCCGCCGCCGGCAAACATCACATCTTGTTTGCCCCATTGAATCATCTCCGCCGCATTGCCGATGCAATGCGAGGAGGTGGCGCAAGCCGAGGAAATTGAATAATTGACGCCTTTAATGCCGAACGGTGTGGCCAAAGTGGCTGAATTGGTGCTGCTCATGGCTTTCGGCACGGCAAATGGCCCGACCCGTTTCGGGCTGGCATTGCGCGCCGTATCAGCCGCGGCAATCAGCGCTTTGGTTGACGGGCCGCCCGAGCCCATAATCAGGCCGGTCATCGGGTTTTGAATGGTATCTTGTTCAAGTCCGGCATCGGCAATGGCTTGCTCATGGCGACGTAATTCCACGCCGCGCCATCGCCCATAAAGCGGCGCACGCGTTTATCGACCGCTTCTTCAATATTCAGCGTGGGCTGTCCGGCGACTTGGCTGCGAAAACCAAGCTCGGCAAAGTCAGCCATCGCTGAAATGCCCGATTTGCCCTCGGCCAATGCGGTTGCAACTTCATTTGCACTATTGCCGAGGCTCGACACGATGCCCATTCCGGTAATGGCGACACGACGCATGAGCGTTCTCCTTCAGCTTCTCAAATTACATTTGTTCGGGACGGAACAGACCCACCCGCAGGCCCTCGGCCTCATAAATCATTTTATCATCGGCATAAAGACGCGCATCGCCGATGCCCATCACCAGCTTACCGGCCATGACCCGTTTCATATCCACTTCATAGCGCACCAGCTTGACATCGGGCATCACCTGACCGGTGAATTTAATCGCGCCGCCCAGCGCACGACCGCGACCCGGATGGCCCAACCAGCCGAGATAAAAACCGATAAGCTGCCACATGGCATCAAGCCCCAAACAGCCCGGCATCACCGGATCGGTTTTGAAATGGCAGTCGAAAAACCATAAGCCGGGGTGAATATCCAATTCGGCTTCCATGTGGCCTTTATCAAATGCGCCGCCATCGTCAAAAATTTTGGTGATGCGGTCAAACATCAGCATCGGGGGCGCGGGAAGGCGCGCATTGCCATCGCCGAAAACCGTGCCGTCGCCGCAGGCAATCAATTCGTCATAGGCATATGAATTTTGTCGTGACATGTTTTTCCCTCAAAATGGCTCGCGGATTTCGAAGAAATTAGCACGGTTTTAAGGCATATGCCATAAAACTTGGCCCGTCTTTGCGCACCTCTTTGCATGTTGCGGCCAAGCAAGAGGTTCTCTTGACAGCATCGGGTGCAATTTGTATTTCTTGGAATGATTTTAAGGAAGGCGTTATGACCTCACCCGATTCGTGCGCACAATTGAATAAACAGACACGCCAGCGTCTGGTGGCCAAATTGGCCGCGGCGGGTTTGCGGATTACCGCGCCGCGTTTGCATTTGGCGCATTTATTGTTTCGCCACGGCAATCGCCATGTCACGGCGGAGGCTTTGCGCGACGAAGCCCAGGCATCGGGGCTCAAAGTCAGTCAGGCAACGGTTTATAATACGCTCAACCAATTTCAAGCCGCCGGTCTGTTGCGCCAAGTGCAGGTTGACCAAGC
This sequence comes from Alphaproteobacteria bacterium, assembly GCA_022426245.1. GTDB lineage: Bacteria > Pseudomonadota > Alphaproteobacteria > RS24 > RS24 > UBA8337. The sequence continues at coordinate 37,436 of JAKMDW010000021.1, forward strand.
GCGCAGCTATTTCGATACAAATATTGACGCGCATCATCATTTTTATGTCGAAGATGAAGCCCGTTTGATTGATATTGC
>JAKMDW010000045.1 GCA_022426245.1 Alphaproteobacteria bacterium
GTCGGCTTCATGGAGCTGGACGGAATGTTAAAGGGCTGGAAAAGCAGCGAGCGAATAATCACCGCAATAATCGCGGCAATTACGAAAATCCGCACATTATCCTGCCATGTGTCGCCCTTTTTTAGCGGCTCGGTTTTGCTATCCTCAGCCATCAGTCCTGCCCCTCTTGCGGCACAGCCGAAATAATGACAATGGCTTGCGCGGTCGGAAAATCATCAGTGATGGTCAGGTCTATTTGCGCGCTCATGCCGGTCGGCACCATTTTGTTGAGCCGCGCCAAAGCCCCATTGGTCAGCGTCATGGTCGGCTTGCCCGATGGCAGATTGGTGACGCCCATATCGCGCCAAAACACACCCTGCCGTAGGCCGGTGCCCAGTGCTTTAGAGCAGGCTTCTTTCGCGGCGAAGCGTTTGGCATAAGAGGCGGCGCGCAATTTGCGACGCTCCGAACGCTTCTGTTCAGTATCGGTAAACAAGCGTTGCACAAAGCGGTCGCCAAATCGCTCTAGCGTTTTTTCGATGCGGCGAATGTCAATAATGTCATTGCCGATGCCGAGTATCATGAATTCTCTCCGCTTCGCGCATCGCACATCATACTGCGCATTTTGGCAATCGCTTCTTCAAGGCCGATAAAAATCGCTTCGCCAATCAGAAAATGGCCGATATTCAATTCCATAATTTGTGGAATGGCGGCAATCGGTGCGACGGTTTCAAAGCACAGGCCATGCCCTGCATGAACTTCCAGCCCCAGCCTGTTGGCCAGCACAGCACCGGCTTTCAGTTTTTCCAACTCGGCAGCAAAAGCCGTCTCATCGCCATCATGATGCGCGTGGCAATATGTGCCGGTGTGCAATTCGATAATATCAGCACCCAGCTTGGCGGAGGCTTCAATTTGCGCCGCATCGGCGTCAATAAACAAGGACACGCGAATACCGGCCTCTTTCAGCGGGTCAATAATACTTGGCAGATGATTGCCATTAGCCACCACATCAAGGCCGCCTTCGGTCGTAACCTCTTGGCGCTTCTCGGGCACAATGCAGCAGGCATTGGGTTTATGACGCAGCGCGATGGCCAGCATTTCTTCGGTCGCCGCCATTTCCAAATTCAGCGGCAGGCCAATACCACTGGCCAAACGTTCAATATCTCCATCACCAATATGGCGACGGTCTTCGCGCAAATGCGCGGTAATACCATCGGCACCGGCGCGGGCCGCAGCTTCAGCCGCGCGCACAGGGTCAGGCAGGCCGCCACCGCGCGCATTGCGAATGGTGGCAACATGGTCGATATTAACGCCCAATCTTAATGGTTCAGCTTCAGACATCAGTTTTTATTAGCACCCTTTTCCGCCGCCGCACTGCGTTTTCTCTCCATGCGGTCGCGGCGTTGTTTTTGATAGGCTTCAATAGACCACAGGCTTGGATAATAAACCCCAATGCCCATCACCAAACCGACGGGTAACCAGCCCAACAGCATCGGCCCGATGACAGGCAACAAGGCACTCATCGGCGCATCGACAATCAGCGAGAAGGACAATTCGGGTACTTCGCGCCCCTCATCATTGCGCCCCAGCAAGAAATTGCCGGTGCCGAGTGTCGCCAGCCAGATAAATGGGAAGGTCGCCGGATTGCCGACCCATGTGCCCAATACGGCTGCAATAAAATTGCCGCCAACGAAGTAAATAATCAGCGCGCACCATAAAATATGTGTGCCCAATACCGGATTGGCAGAAGCAAAAGCGCCAATCGCCAAACCCAGCGCGATAGAATGCGGCGTGCCCGACAGGCGAATGGTGCGCTGCCAGAGATATTTGGTGGCGCGCCACCAGCCCTCGCGAGGCCATAAAAATTGGCGAACACGCTGAAGTGTGGTTTGAGGAATACGTCGTTTAAACATCGCCCGACCTATTTCAGACCGCGACTTCCCGGCTTCACAGCCGGAACATCTGCCAAATCGGCGGGCACGTCATCAGCGCTAAAAGTCTCCACCGTAATCGCCGCAAGGCTGGATAGGGTGACGCCAATATCAGCCGCGCCGCCCGAGCGGTCAATCAAGCAACCGGCACCCACAACATTGCCACCATGTGCACCAATCGCCGCAATGGCTTCGCGCGAAGACAGGCCGGTGGTCACAATATCTTCAATCATCACCACATTGGTATTGTCGGCTAAATGAAATCCGCGGCGCAAAGTAAATGTACCATCGACCCGCTCCAAAAACATCGATTCGACACCAAGTGCGCGCGCCACCTCATGGCCGATAATCAACCCGCCCATCGCCGGCGCCACCACGGCATCAATTTTGCTGTCAGTGGCAGCTTTAATTTTGTCGGCCAATGCCGCGGCCAGACGCGCTGCGCGCTTGGTATCCATCAGCACGCGGGCGCATTGCAAATAGGTCCGGCTATGCAAGCCTGAGGACAAAATAAAATGCCCTTCAAGCAGGGCTTCAGCATCACGAAATTCGTCGAGCACTTGGTCAGAATTCATTTTAATTTTCCTCAGAGCCGCCAAAGATTATGCGTTTGGCTTCACTGATAACACGGCTGCCTTGCAGCGCGCTCACAAGCTGTTCCATATGTTCCTTGTCACGCACTTCCACATCGACCGTTAGGTCACAAAAATCTTCATTCAGATGAATCATGGAGAGATTCGTAATATTCGCATCAAAATCTGCAATGGTTTGGGTAATAACACTCAGCGAGCCAGTGCGATTAACCGCGGTCAGATGCACCCGACTGGCGAATAATTGATTGCTCTCCTCGCCCCATTGCATCGGCACCCAGCGCTCGCGGCTATCGTCAAAGGCCGCAAGCTCGCGGGCATTGGCCGGATAAACCACCACGCCCTGCCCCGGTGTCACAATGCCGACAATCTCATCGCCCGGCAGCGGGAAAAAGCCTTCAGCGACCTTGACCACTGTGCCGTAAAACGCCCCATTGAGCGGCAGCATCTGCCCATTGTCAGACAGCTTGTCCGGACGTCCGATAAGACTACGCATCGCACCGGCAAACCGGTCGCGCTTGCGGCGCCCTTTTTTCGGCAGGCTGGCCATCAAGACATCAGCGGCAGATAGCGCGCCGCGCCCGACGGCCTCCAGCAAATCGTCGAGACTGCTATAGGACAAAACGCCCAGCGCCCTATCCAGCACATTATCATCGCTCTCAACGGCTTCGGCAGCGAACAGATTATCAACCATTTGCCGCCCCAGTGAAATAAAGTCGGCGGCCTCATGCTCGCGCAGCGCATGGCGAATGGCCGCGCGCGCCTTACCGGTCTGCACATGATTAAGCCAGCTTTCGTTCGGTAATTGCTCTTCGCCGCGGATAATTTCAATCTCATCGCCATTTTTCAGCATGGTGCGGAATGGCAATTTTAGCCCGTTAATGCGTACGCCGATGCAACTATGGCCAATCTCCGTATGCACGGCATAAGCGAAATCTAACGCCGTCGCGCCGCGCGGTATGGCAATCAGGCGGCCCTTTGGGGTGAAGCAAAACACCTGGTCATTAAAAAGCTCGAGCTTGGTATTTTCCAAAAACTCTTCCGCCGTGCCGCCGTTTTTCAACTGGGCGACCATATCTTGCAGCCAATTAAACGGCTCGATTTTGGCGATATCCGGGTAGTCTTCCTGCTTGTCTTTATAAGCCCAATGCGCGGCAACGCCCTTTTCGGCAATCTCGTGCATTTGCTCAGTGCGGATTTGCACCTCAACGCGCTGCTGATTGGGCCCAATAATCGTCGTGTGCAGCGACTGATAGCCATTGCGCTTGGGGGTTGAGATATAGTCCTTATAGCGGCCGGGCACATAGCTGAAATTGCGGTGCAACACGCCCAGGGCTTGATAGCACGCCGCCTCATCGGCAACCACAACGCGATAACCGAACACATCAGAAAGCTGCTCCAGCGAAATCGATTTATTCTGCATTTTTCGCCAGATGGAAAACGGTCGCTTTTGTCGCCCGTGCACATGCGCCTTAATGCCGTTCTCGCCCAATAGTGCTGAAAACTCATAGGCAATCGCCTCGAGCATATCACCACTATCCTGTTTCAATTCGCTGAGCCGCTCGACAATCAAGTCGCGGCCTTCAACATTTACCTCAGCAAAAGCCAAGTCTTCGAGCTCTTCGCGAAAATTCTGCATGCCGATACGACCGGCCAGTGGCGCATAAATATCCAGCGTCTCTTGGGCGATGCGCTGGCGCTTTTTCTCGGCGGAAATAAAATGCAGCGTGCGCATATTGTGTAGCCGGTCGGCCAGCTTGACCAATAAGATACGCACATCGCTAGCGGTGGCTAATAGCAGCTTGCGGAAGTTTTCGGCCTGCGCCGCATCGGCAGATGATAATTCCAGCAATGACATTTTGGTGACGCCATTGACCATATCGGCAATCTCTTTGCCGAAGATTTTCTCAATCTCGCCAAACGTCGCGTCAGTGTCTTCAATCGTGTCGTGCAATAGTGCGGTGGCTATGCTGGCCGTGTCGAGATGTAAATCGGTCAGAATGCCTGCCACCTCAACCGGATGCGAATAATACGGGTCGCCCGAAGCGCGCTTTTGGTCGCCATGTTTTTGCGTTGCATAAACATAAGCGCGATTGAGCAAATCCTCATTCGCGACAGGGTCGTATGAGACCACACGGTCAACAAGTTCATATTGGCGCATCATGGCGTTAAGCCCCCCGCGCGCAGGGTTACGTTAATATATGTTCGCTTAGTCGTCGCGACCATCACCCCGGTCTTTCGGTCCGGCGTTTTCCAATGATTGCAGCGCGGCGAGAATATCGTCTTCGCTCATTTCAACCATTTCGTCAGCGGCGGCAGCCTCCACGCCATCACCGCTTGGTGCGGCCAGCGGCGTCATCAGCATTTCTTCTTCCGGCTCGTCAATATCGACCTGTTTTTGCAGCGAGCCGACAAGGTCTTCGCGCACATCGGCGGGCACCAGTTTTTTGTCAGCAATCTCACGCAGGGCAACGACGGGGTTTTTGTCATTATCGCGCTCGACCAGCAACTCGGCACCGGCAGACATGCCACGCGCACGATGCGATGCTATCAGCACAAGCTCGAAGCGGTTGGTTACTTTATCGACGCAATCTTCAACGGTCACACGGGCCATGGGTCAATCCAATCTGTTTGATATGCGGTTTATTTAGGGCGCGTGGCTCATTATCGCAAGTAAAATGTTGGTTCGGCAAGTTAATTCAACATATCCGACTCAAGACGCTGCGCGTCTGCCGCTGGTCTATTCCCATCACGCCCCCCAATGACGCTAGTTTTTTTATTTGCTTCCATTTAACTTATTGAAAATAGGTCTCTTTCATTCGGGCTGCCAGGCGTGGCAATGTGCCCGCATTGCGACGAGAACGGTGTCGCAATGGGGCTTCGTAATCCCAATGTAGGGAGCTAAATATGGGCGCAATCGGCCTAACCGATTGTTAAGCCCCTTAGCTGAATATCCGTTCCTCGGCCTTTGGTCGGGGTGGCGGTGAAATAAAAACCGCTACGGTGAAATACACCGCGGCCATTCATGCATCTGGTTACGAACCCCCGGCACTCGCACATGCGAGTGCCGTTTTCGCTTGTAACGAAAACAAAGGGGAACGGCATGATTTCAATTAATGTAGCGTGGGCAATATATATCGCCGCCATGAGTGGTTGCACTGATGGCGACACGTGCAAAGTGCATTTTTACAATTTGCCACCCTTTGTGGCGGAGCAGAGTTTGCGCTTTGAGGGTTTTGACACACCCGAGCGGCATCGCCCGCAATGCTCCGACGAGAAAGCCAAAGCACAAGCGACGCGGCGCGTGACGCTAGCCTATATGCAAGCCGACGTTAAGCTGGAGGCCAGCGGAGCCTTTGACAAATATGGCCGCTTGCTGGTGCATGCGCCGCGCCTAAAAACAACTGATAGAGAAAGAGCTGGCTCAACCGACAAAAGGCAAACGTGCCAAATGGTGCGACGAGGCTAATTAATTTTCACAATCCCTCGCCGCTCACCCACCTGCAGTCGCTGAATAAGCGTGCTCACGCCCACCCCGCTTACCGGATGTCGCCAGCTGGGCGCAATATCGCGCAGCGGATACAATACAAACGCCCGCGCCGCCAAGCGCGGATGCGGGATTTGCGCCATATGCGCGTGAATTTCATCGTGATAGCTCAAAATATCAATATCCAGCGTGCGCGGCCCCCATTGCACCCGCCGCTCTCGGCCAAACGCCGCC
>JAKMDW010000068.1 GCA_022426245.1 Alphaproteobacteria bacterium
CCTCGTCAAAAAACAGCTCTGACGTATCCGCCGCGTGTTGGCCCATTTTATCGAGATTGCGCCCGCGCGCAAAACCATCGCTTTCGGCTTCGACAATGACCAGCGAAATACCTTTGGCCCCTTGTTCCGGGTCGGTTTTGGCAACCACCAAAACGACATCGCAATGCTGGCCATTGGTGATGAATGTTTTGGAGCCATTGACGACATATTGATTGCCGTCTTTGAGCGCCGTTGTTTTGACCGATTGCAAGTCTGAACCGGTGCCCGGCTCGGTCATCGCAATGGCGCATACCATGTCGCCGCTGGCCATTTTCGGCAGATATTTTTTCTTCTGCTCCTCCGTGCCATAGGCGAGGAAATAATGTGAGCAAATCAGCGAGTGCACGGACTGGCCCCAGCCGCCAATGCCCAGCCGCGTTTGCTCTTCAGTCAAAATCGCTTCATGGCGGTAATCACCGCCGCCGCCGCCATATTCTTCCGGAATGGAGGTCAGCAGCAAACCCGCCTCACCGGCCTTGTTCCATGCCTCGCGGTCAACCATGCCCTGTTCGTGCCATTTATCAGCCAGCGGCACAAATTCAGCCTGCATAAATTTGCTGGCCGCATCTTTAAAGATGGTCAGGTCTTCGCTCATCCAAGGCGATGTATAATTTCCAAGCATTGTTATCTCCCAAACACTGTATCGCGCCAGCTTAGGGAGGCCGACCCGACTGTGCAAGCCCGGCCACGCCGCGTGCTTGGTGCTGAGGCCATCCGCCTGACAATTCGCCCGACAAATCCACCTGACAATTCGCCCGACAAATCAACCTGACAATTCGGCCGACAATCCGCGTTGGCTGGCGCGCGCGCCTATCGCTCTGATGGCTCTGACGTCTCTGATGGTTCTGGCGCTTCGCCTATAATTGCATGCCCGGATGATACCCGCCGAGCAGCACCCGACCGGTCATTTCATAGGTCGTCGGGTTGGTTATCATATGTTGGGTCATGGTCTGCGCATCGCGCAAGCGACGCTGTATGGTGCTGTCTTTATAAACCGATGTGCCGCCGGCAATATCGTGCACACCCCGCACAACCCCGGCGCAACTTCTCACCGCATGGGTCGCGGCAAGGCGCAGATCGGCTTTTAAGGCGGGCGTTACCTCACCCGCTTGCGCGGCCTGCCAACTATCGCCAACGGCTTTTTCAAACAAGGCATGCGCGGCGCGCCAATCGGCCTCAGCCTGTGCCAATGATGATTGAACACCGCTACGCTCGGCCAATGCGCGGCCATGGCCTTGCGCTTTTTTGGCTGTTGCCAGCGCAACCACCTCATCTAAGGCGGCGCGCGCATTACCCAATGCCACGGCCGCAACCCCCGCCGCCAATAAAGCGAAATAAGGCATATGATAGAGCGCCCCATCGGCCCATGGTGTGTCGGTGGCAATCGAGTAGCTATGCGCAACCGGCACCCGCACCTTGTCCAGTTCAACATCACCCGAAGAGGTGCCGCACAGGCCCATTGTGTGCCAAGTGTCGTGAAAAATAACCTTGTCGCGCGGCACCATCAGCAAGCGAATTTTGTGACCCGATGGCTCATCATCTTCGCTATCCAGCGCCATGCACCCCAAGCCGATATAATCGGCATTGGCCGAGCCGCTGGCCCAAGCCCAACGCCCCGAGGCGATATAATAATCACCCTCATCATCATGGCCGCGCACGGCGCGACCATTCGGCGCAAAAATGCCGCAGGTAATGCGCTCTTTGGCGGCAAATATATCAGCGCCGATGGCGGCCGGAATATAAGCCGCACCGAGTGCCGCGGTTGCGCCAATCATTGACACCCATGCGCTGGCAGCGTCGTGGCGGGCCAAATATTCAAGCCGCATCATCGCATCGGGCGGCGGCAATTCCTGCCCGCCCAGAGCTTTTGGCACAAACATATCAAAAAACCCGGCGGCAGCTAACGCCCGCGCCAATTCGCGCGGCAATTGGCGCGCCTGTTCTGTGGCGTCGCTCTGGGCTGCCGCACGCGCGCATACGGCTTCAATATCTGCGTTTATGACCGAATGCGCATTCATCGGAGCGTCCCCACCAGCATCAAAATTACTCTCAAGGATTACTGTGCGCCAATCACCCGGCGAAATCAATCCGCCAAATCAATCCGCCAAGTCAATCCGCCAAGTCGATCCAAAGCGGCGCATGATCTGACGGGCGCTCCCAGCCGCGCGCGGCGCGCAAAACGCCGTAAGCCGTCACCCCATCCGATAAATCAGGCGTGACCCAAATATGGTCCAAACGCCGCCCGCGATCGGACGCCGCCCAATCGCGCGCCCGATAACTCCACCAGCTATAAAGCTTCTCCTCAGGCGGCACAAAACGCCGCGCCACATCATCCCAATCAGCGGCGTTTTGAACTTTCGCCAATTCAGCAATCTCAATAGCGGTATGGCTGACCACATTTTTCAGCTGTTTTGACGACCATACATCATGCTCGCCCGGGGCAATATTAAGGTCACCCAACATGACTTGACCAGCCGCTTTTCCGGCCTTTTTTAGCCTCTTAAAGGTCTTTTGCATCTCGCTTAGAAAAGCCAGTTTATGGGCAAATTTCTCATTGATTTCCGGGTCCGGCTCATCGCCGCCGGCCGGCACGTAAAAATTATGCACGGTCACCGGTTTTCGGCCCGGCTTGACCGTCACCGCAATATGGCGGCCATCACCTTTTTGGCAATAATCGACAATATGACTGTCGATAATCTCATGCTTGGAAAGCGTTGCCACGCCGTGATAACCCTTAATGCCGTTTTTGGCGATATGGCTGAAACCCGCCTTTGCAAAGGCTTTTTCGGGAAACTGATCATTCGGGCATTTGGTTTCCTGCAAACAAATAATATCAGGGTCGAGCTTTTTCATCAGCTTCAGCACCAGCGGCTCCCGCAACCGCACAGAGTTAATATTCCACGACACAATCCGCATTGGCTCCCGCCCTTTCTTCAAAATCGACGGCTATGATGGGCCGATAAAATTAGAATAAATTCAGGCTGCGCCCGCTCAGTGCCAACGGCCAGCGACCCAGCTCAAACAGACGATAACGCAGCAAAAGCGGGTGCTCCAGCGCTTCTTCACCGGCCGCTTGATCGTCTTGTTCAGCCATTTCCAACGCCGCCGCCGCCAGCGCCAAAGCGCCGCCAAAGGCAGCTTGCTGCGCTGCGCCAACGGCCAAATCGCGAATCGCATCAGGCGGCTCATCGGCCATCATCAGCGCCTCATCAGCCATTTCGGCCAATGGCTCGGCCAAAGCGGCGGATAAATGCGCCAGCATAACACTCAGACCTTCTTCTGAGACACCGTTCAGCACTCGGTCGGTCAGCGCAGCGCGCAATTGTTCTTCGGCCTCCCACGCCTCAGAGTTCAAATCGCCGCTTTCTGCCGCATCAAGCGCATCGTCCCAATTCATCACCGGCAAGGGCTCGGCATCAGGAAACCCCAAAGCGTCCAAATAAAGCCGCGCCAAATTCTCGGTCTCGCCATCGATCGGCTCCCCCAATTCGGCGAACCAACGCGCGCGCGCAGCGCGTTCGGTAAATTCGCGCACAGCAGAAAGAAGCGGTATCTCGGCCTCCAACGCAAGCAGGGTTTCGGGGCTGGCTGCCCAATCATTTTCATGACTATTTTCTTCATAGCCGTTTTCAGAGCCGTTTTCAGAGCCAACTTCAGCGTCTTGTGTCACCTGTGTCCTATGCATCATAACGCCTAATAATCATCCTCTTCATTTTCGATAATATCGAAATAGCTACGCGGTAATGTTTCATGGGTGATGATTTCAGACAGCCGCACCAATGTCACCAGATTTTGCACATCGGTCAATTGCCAAGCATAAAGGCGGTCGCCCTTTCGGGTGAAAAACAGCTCAGCCATGCCGGGCAGTTCATCACTCGGGTCATGCAGGGTGATGGAATAATTATCCTCGCGCAGCGTAAACTCATGCACCATCTCGGTGCTGATGCCGTCGCTTATGGCTTGGCGCAACACCGCCAAAGGGGTCAATGCGACGGGAAACCAATTCGGCTCAGCCCCCGCAACCTCTTGCACCGCGACAAACTTGCCCTTTACCGTCACAATGCTCTCGCCGCCAACATCATAGGCAAAGCGCAAACGGTCGGGCCAATCAATGGCATAGGACCCCGCCGCATGAGCGCCATTGGGCAGTTTTTGTTGAAACCGACCGCTTAAAGGCGGCATCGCTTGCAAGGCTTGGTTAATGCGCGTCATCCAAGCGCTGTCTGGCGCTGAAGAAGCAGAAGCCGTCGATATGGCCGTCAAGCTGAGTGCCATCACCAATAAAAGTCCCAATATGAACGCCGGCACAGGCGCAGCGATAGGCACAGGAGGCCAAGGCCGGGCGGTTTTACTATTGCTGTTATTCATTCTTTCGGCCCACCTTTTGCGGCTAATGTTTTCCTGCCAAAATTTCTCGTTTGCCGGCATGATTGGGCGGCGAGATGACCCCTTGCTCTTCCATTTGCTCAATCAGGCGCGCCGCACGGTTATAGCCGATGGAAAGCCGCCTTTGCACATAGCTCGTTGAGGCGCGGCCATCGCGGGTCACAATGGCCACCGCCTGGTCATACAGGCTGTCGCCGCTGGTCGCCTCCATATCGGGCATTTCCTCGGGCTCCTCGGTCACTTGCTCAATGTAATCGGGCGCGCCTTGTTTCTTCAAAAACGTCACCACTTTTTCAACCTCTTCGTCAGAGACAAACGGCCCGTGCACACGCTGCACACGGCCGCCGCCGCCCATATAAAGCATATCGCCCTGGCCCAATAATTGCTCGGCCCCCTGCTCACCCAACACTGTGCGGCTGTCAATTTTTGACGTCACTTGAAACGAGATACGGCTCGGGAAATTGGCTATAATCGTGCCGGTAATCACATAAACAGACGGGCGCTGTGTCGCCGTGATGAGATGCACACCGGCGGCGCGCGCCATTTGCGCCAGACGCTGCACAGCCGCCTCAATTTCTTTGCCGGCAACCATCATCAAATCGGCCATCTCATCAATAACCACAACGATAAAGGGCAGCACTTCGGTTTCAATAATCTCATCTTCATAAATCGCTTCGCCGCTTTCAGGATCAAAACCGGTCTGCACGCGCCGCGACAGGGTCTCGCCAGAGGCCGTGGCCTCGCGCATGCGTTCATTAAAGCCGTCAATATTCCGCACCCCAATCTTGGCCATTTTGCGGTAGCGGTTTTCCATTTCCTGCACCACCCATTTCAACGCAACCACGGCTTTCTTCGGTTCCGTCACCACCGGTGCCAGCAAATGCGGAATGCCGTCATAGACCGACAATTCCAGCATTTTCGGGTCGACCAAAATCAGCCGACATTGGTCGGGGGTCAAACGATACAGCAAAGATAATATCATTGTGTTAATGCCGACTGATTTGCCCGAGCCGGTCGTGCCGGCAACCAAAAGGTGGGGCATTTTTGTCAGATCAGACATTACCGGCGCGCCGCCAATATCTTTGCCCAGCGCCATGGTGAGTTTTGATTTGCCGCTTTCAAAATCACTGGAGGATAAAAGCTCACGCAAGGACACCAATTCGCGGGTCTGGTTTGGCAGCTCAATACCGATGACATTCGAACCGGGCACCGGTGCCACCCGCGCCGAAACCGCGCTCATCGAACGGGCAATATCATCAGACAGACCGACAACGCGCGATGAGCGCACACCGGCCGCCGGTTCAAGTTCATATAGCGTAACAACGGGCCCCGGGCGCACTTGCCCGATTGAGCCTTTAACGCCGAAATCGGCCAGCACAGTTTCCAACATGCGCGCATTGGCCTCCAATGCATCCTTGCTGAGGTTCACCGCTTGGCGCGGCTTTTTATGCTCGGTCAGAAGCCGCAAAGGCGGCAATTCATAAGTTGACCGGTCAAAGGCTAGGCTTGGCTGGGCTTCGCGTGCCGCGCGGCGACCTTTTTTGGGTGCCGGTTTTTTATCCGCCACCTGCACTTCACCACGCGCCACATCAGGCTGTGTTGCTTCGGTTTCCGGCATATTCTGCACAGGCGCAATGTTTGCTTGGGCTGTGTCACGCGACCGCCATACCACCGGCAGGCGCGCCGCAAGGCTGCGTAATTGCGATGGGCTGAGCCATATCACCGCCGCCCTGAAACGCCGATAAGCGTCGGGCAGTCGGCGGGTCGTGCGCAGGCTTTGTCGGCCCATATGCCAGCCCAGCTGCGCCGTATTGCGCACCAAACCGCTGCCGAACAAAGCCGCCAACAAGGCCAATGCGCCCAAGCCATAAGCCAATGCCAGCTCAATCCGGCGCGGCATATAAATCTCGAAGGTCGCCAAGCCCACTTCCAACCCATCGGCCAGCAATTCGCCCAATGCGCCGCCCGGAATCGGCGACAGCGGATCGACTTGGCGACCGCCCAAAGCCAAAGCCAGCGCCATAATAAGCGGCGCGGCCAGCGCCGCAATGAACCGCCAATTCGGCAGGTTGAGCGCATCGCCGGTCAATTGGCGGGCCGCGCGCGCGCCCAGAGGCAGCAGGATAAGCCAAATGGCGAGGCCGAAAAGTTGCAATACCATATCCGCCGCAATCGCCCCCGGGCGCCCCAGCCAATTATCAATATCGGCGCCGCTGGAGACATTCATACTGGCGTCTTGCGGCGCATAGCTGAGCACAGCCAATGCCAGCAGCAGGACCACTGACAGGCTGATGGCGGCGGATAGGCGCAACCATAAAAACCCGGCCGCGACACGCCCCCGCTTGGCGATATGGCGTAAACGGCTCATCGCGCACCGGCCTTTGATGCGGCGGTAAAATCATCGAGCGCCGTTTTCAACCGTGGCAGCGCATCTTGCGTTACCGCCATATCAGCGACCAAAGCAATGCGGATATAGGGCGTGGCATGCGGTGCCGCTGATGCCCCCAAATACCCCCCGGGCAATACACGCAACCCCTCTTGGCGCCAAAGATGGAGAGCCGCAGCCGCGCCATCACCAACATTCAGCCATAGAAAAAACCCGGCTTGCGGGCGGAAAAAGTCAAAGCTTCCGGCCAGCAGGGTTTCGGCCAAATCGAATTTTTCGGCATAGCGTGCGCGATTATCTTCGACATGCGCATCATCGCCCCAAGCCAATGCAGCGGCAGCCTGTGCCGGCATTGGGCATTGCGGGCCGGCGATTTGGCGCAAGTCATGAAAAGCCTGCATCAGCCTTTCGCCGCCTGCCGCAAAACCGCTTCTGAGGCCGGGCAGATTTGAGCGCTTGGAAAGCGAATGAAAGGCAATCACCGGCGCGTCACCCTGACCGCTTTCCTCCATCACCTCAAGGATAGACGGCGGCGGCGTTTGCTGCGGGTCATAAATTTCCGCATAACACTCATCGACCAGCAATAAGAAATTATGCTGCACGGCCAGCCCCAGCGCTTTTTCCAGATAAGCCTTATTGGCCACCGCGCCTTGCGGATTGGACGGATTGCACAAATAAAGCGCGCGCAATCGGGCCAGCATATCGGCATCAAGCGTGTCCAAATCGGGCAAGAAATTATTTTCCGGTGTCGCCGCAAGATAATGCGGGGCCGCGCCCGCCGCCACGGCGGCGCTGGCATAAATTTGGTAAAACGGGTCAGGCATGGCCATAATGCCATCGGGTTTAGGCGGCGCGATTTGCGCGGCCAGAAACAGCCCTTCGCGGGTTCCATTGAGCGGCAGGACTTGGTGCGGCTGGGCCACTGAGGCGGCAACGCCAAAGCGTCGCTTCAGCCAACCGCGCGCCGCCGCCTGCCAATCGGACGTGCCGGCAATTGGCGGGTAACGGCGATATTGTTCGATATTTTCGCTGACAGCAGAAAGTGCAAAAGAAGGCGGCGCGTGTTGCGGCTCGCCCAAGGCCAGAGAGACCGGCTCACGCGGCGGCGTCACATCGTCCAGCAGCGCGCGAAGGCGGGTAAATGGCGAGGCGGGCAGGGTGTCAAAAGCCCGTTTTTGCATTTTTGTCTCCAAACGAAAAACCCGCGCGCGGCGTATCAGCCTGCTCGGATTGTTCACGAATCAGCCTGCTTCACATTAACCCAGCCACGCCGCTTATAGCAAAGGCTAAAGCGGCGTGACTTTTGGGTTATGCGCGGCGCGGCTTGAGGAGGAGACTTAACCGATACCGCTTTCGGGATTGGCGGCAATCTTGTGAATGGAAAGGTCAGCGCCTTGCTGCTCTTCTTCTTCGCTCAAACGAATGCCGAGGGTCTGTTTTAATGCGCCATATACAATGGCACCGGCAAACGCCGCAAAGCCACACCCGACTATCGTGCCGATAATTTGCGACATCAGGCTGACGCCGCCCAAACCGCCAAGCGCCTCAAGGCCGAAAATGCCACAGGCAATGCCGCCCCACGCACCGGCCAGACCATGCAGCGGCCAAACACCCAGAACATCGTCGATTTGCAGCTTCTCTTGGCAGAAGACAAACATTTTGACAAACAACACACCGGCAATCGCGCCGGTGGCCAAGGCGCCGCCCGGATGCATGACATCAGAACCGGCGCATACGGCAACCAAACCGGCCAGCGCACCATTATGCACGAAGCCCGGATCGTTTTTGCCAACAAACAAGGCGGCCAGAATACCGCCGACCATGGCCATTAAGGAATTGACGGCGACGAGGCCGGACACGCCCTCCAACGATTGCGCGCTGACCACGTTAAAGCCGAACCAACCAATGCACAAAAGCCAGCTGCCCAGTGCCAGCCACGGAATTGAGCTTGGCGGAAAGGCCGAGCCCTTATCGCCATAGCGACCGAGGCGCGCGCCGAGCAGGATAACCGCAGAAAAAGCAATCCAACCGCCGACGCCATGCACGACAACCGAACCGGCAAAATCATGGAAGCTGGCCCCAAAGCTGGCTTCGAGCCAAGCTTGGAAGCCGTAATTGCCGTTCCAAATCATGCCTTCAAAAAACGGATAGACCAACGCCACAATGACGCCGGAGGCAATCAGCTGCGTGCCAAATTTGGCCCGCTCGGCAATGCCGCCCGAAATAATCGCCGGAATGGCGGCTGCGAAAGTCAGCAAGAAAAAGAATTTAATCAGCGACAGGCCTTGCGGGCCATAAGCCTCATCACCGCCATCACCGCTAATGGTCGCGGCGGAGGATAAGAAGTCCATGCCGTAAGCGACCGAATAACCGATGAAGAAATAAGCCAAACTTGACATGCCGAAATCCGCTAGGATTTTGACCATTGCGTTAACTTGGTTTTTCTTCCGCACCGTTCCGACTTCGAGAAAAGCAAAACCGGCATGCATTGCGAACACCAGAATGGCGCCCATAAGAATAAAAAAGACGTCGCCGCCTATCGCGTTGGTTTCCATGATAAACTCCCCTAGATATGCTAAAAGGATGCAAAAATCATGCCAAACTTATAGCGACCGGTTCGGGGGGCTTTGGTTCGCCCCATGCCAAAACTGCTATCTTTTTAGGCAGCAGCTTTTCGGGTGACTAAATTATGGGCATTTATTGGCTGCGCTGAGGCCCGCTTCCGGCATCATGGCGGCATCATGGCGGCGTCATTACGGCGCAGGGGCTGGACGCGGCGGTGCTTTTGCGGCACTGTCTCAGCCGATTTAGGGCAAACGTGAGACCGCCAATCAAAGGCGGCGCAGAGGAACAGCCCCCGAGATGGCCCGATAGCCCCCGCTAGAGAACCAAATAGAGCACGAGACAGAATGCCAGAGCAAAATCCGATATTAATTCACGGTGACGGCAGCACAGCGCGGGTCACCGCTCTGGCCCTAAGGGCGGCTTTGGGCGATAAGGATATCCCGATAAGTGTGCCCGCGCCGCCAAGCCGGGCAGACGATAAGGCAAAGAATAATGACTGGGGCAGCGTTTTGGCGCTCAGCGCAGCGGCCAAAACCATGCTGGAGGTGTTGGGTGTCTGGGCGCGACTCGACCAGCCCACCGCGCCGGTATGCGATATGGCGGTTTATGGCGATGCCGCCGCGCTGGGTCACAATATCGGGCTTGATTTCAACCCCATCGAAACTGCTGAACACAGCAAAACAGACGCGAAGAGTGACATTCATGTGCTGGCGCATATCGTCAGCCGCACCGCCCTCGACCGCGCCATTAAATCGGCCTTTGACGACGGCGTCGCCACTGCCGGGCTGGATGTTCGAAACAGCCCGCTGGTCGGCTTCGATAAGACCGACGGCCGCGCAAGCTGCGCAGATGGCACAGATTTCAAGGCCGCGCTTTTAATCGATTGCGCCCGCGCCACAGCCGACAAGCGCGCCGCGCCGCCATGGCGCAAAACCAGCGCAGCACAATGTCTGACCCATGATTATGACGCCGCCGCTTTAGTGTGCGCGCTGGCCTGCGACCAACCGCATGGCGGCCAAGCGGTGCAAATCTTCTTACCCGCCGGACCATTGGCGCTCTTGCCGCTCCCCGACCCGAAAAAACGCGCCCTCATATGGTCTTTACCGCAAGCCCGCGCCACCGCGCTGGCCGAAATCAATGACGATATCTTTGCCTATGAACTGACCAAAGCGACGCAAGGCCATGTCGGCGGGTTGACCCTTGACGGGCCGCGCGTATTGCAAAAACTGTCGCTGGCACTGGCCGAAAATTATGTCGATGGCCGCCTCTGCCTATTGGGCGAAGCGGCGCATATTATTCACCCACTGGCCGGTCAGGGTTTTAATTTGGCGTTGCGCGATGCGGCGCAATTGGCCGACATATTATTTGAAGCGCACAGTCTCGGTTTGGCTTTTGACGGGCCGCATGTGCTGGCCGATTATCAAGCCCTGCGACGCGCCGATGGCGGCGCAATGGCGGCGACAACGCATCTATTGGCAGAAATTTTTTCTGGCCCCCAAAGCCGGTTAACCGCGCCTCTGGCCCGGCTCGGCCTTGCCTTAACCGGCCGCTTGGCGCGCTCGAACAGGGGGGTGGCCACGCGCTTTCGCGCGACAGCCAATGGCGGGATGGTGGCCTTGCCGCGGTTGATGCGCGGGCGCGGCTTTTAATTTTTGACCAAGTTTAGCCATCGAGCTTGCGCGCTTCTTCGGCCAACATAATTGGAATGCCGTCGCGCACCGGATAGGCCAAACCGGCATCTTTGGACACCAGCTCACCGGCTTTCTCATCATAGGACAGCGGCCCATGGCAGACCGGACAGACCAGCAGTTCCAATAATGCCGGGTCGAGTTTTTGAGTATCGCTCATCTGTGTCGCCCCTTTAACGGTATTTATTGCACGGCATTATCATTGGCCCCGCCCGATTGCCCCAATTGCGCCAGCACCATTTCAGTCAGCGCGATTAATATTTCAGCGCGCTCGGCCAATGTTGCCGCCTCCAGCATGGCTTGCTTTTCTTGCGCGCCATACGGGCTGATAATACACAGTGAATTGACCAGAGCCTCATTATTTGAGCTTTCAATGGCCGGCCAATCGGCCGACATGCCATTGGCCTCGAGATAGCGCTTCAACACGTCGAGCACGCCTTCCCGATTAACATCAATGCTGCCGACATCGGCGATTAAATCGCTTTCATAGGGGCGATAATCGGCACGAATTTGGCGATAGGGTGTCAGCACATTTAATTCCTCGGCGACGGCAAAGCGCGCCACACCGGTCAGCGAGACCACCATGCGCCCATCCTCTGTTTCGCTAAACGAAGAAATACGGCCGAGGCAACCGACGCGTTGTAAATTATCCGGCCCGCCCTCATCATCATAGGGTTGCACCAACCCCAATAGGCGGCCCTTGCCCAGCGCATCTTCAAACATTTGCAGATAGCGCGGCTCAAAAATATTCAGCGGCAATTGTCCGCGCGGCAGCAGCAACACGCCCTCCAGCGGAAACACCGGCACGGTTTCGGGCAATTCACTAATCATCTCAGGGTCAAAGGACATAAATAAAGCCTATCAGCTAAACAGGATAGATGACAGCCGCTTACGCGCCGCAATCACCAACTCATCTTGGGCGCCATATGCATCGAATAATTCGACCAATTGTTTGCGCGCCGCTTCTTCGTTCCAATCGCGCTGACGCGCAACGATTTCCAGTAATTCATCAAGGGCTGCCTCACGCCGACCGTCGCCATGATGCGCCAGCGCCAAATCAAAGCGGGCCTGATGATCATTCGCATTTTTTTCTAACGCCGCTATAAATTGCGCCGCATCGCCCAAATCTTTAAGCGCGGTTTTGGCTGCCATTTTTTCGGCCAGCGCCACGGCGGCACGCGCCGCGACCAGAGCCGGATTATTGTCATGCGGCGGGGCAGAAGCCAAAATATCTTGTGCGGCGTTGATATCCTCGCCGGCCAAATGGCTTTGGGCTAACCCCGCCATCGCGGCGAGGTTTTCGGGCTCTTGTTCCAGCGCCGCACCATAGCACTCCAACGCATCATCAATCTGACCGGCGGCCAGCGCTTCCTCGGCCGTCTCCATCAGCGCCTCAGCCGGCGATGGGCCAAGCGCAACTGCTAAGTGCTTTTCGAGGAATTTTTTGACCTCGCTTTCGGGCAGCGCACCCATAAAGCCATCGACCGGTTGACCGCCCTTAAACGCAAACACGGCGGGTATGGACTGCACTTGCAGTTGCTGGGCAACCGCCGGGTGCTCGTCAATATTCATTTTCGCCAAGCGCACAGCGCCGTCTGATTGCGCGGCCAATTTTTCCAGCACCGGCGTTAATTGCTTGCACGGGCCACACCAGGGCGCCCATAAATCGAGCAAAACAAGGCGCTCTTGCGACGCCTCGATGACATCGGCCATGAAGGTCTCGGTCGTCACATCAATAACGCTTTGGCCATTCCCGCCTTCGGGCGCGGCGCCGACCTCGCCAAGCGGGTCTTCCAATCCGTCCGGCGCACCGCCGGGGGGGTTCAATTCTGATGGCATGATTAAATCTCCTGCCCCTTAAATGGGGTCTGGCGCGCGCTTTGTCTAGGGGGTGTGTCGCGGATAGGTCGCGGGCGTATATTTGGGGATATATAAAGCTGCGCCATATCGGGCCCGCGATAAACGCCACGTCAGGGCGTGTTAAATGGCCACTTGTCAAACCGGCAGTGATGGTGCATAACGCAATCCGTTCTGACACAGCGGGCGTAGCTCAGGGGTAGAGCACAACCTTGCCAAGGTTGGGGTCGTGAGTTCGAATCTCATCGCCCGCTCCAGAACATTTCCCACAACCTAAAACCGGCCCGCATGACGGGCTCAGGCCTTGATGCAAGCTTGCGCCCGACCACCCGGACGCCAGCCAATCAAATACTTGTCGCCTCCACGCGATTAGCCTAGCGTTAGCTTGTTCACTTTATAGGGAGAAAATTTCATGGAACAAATGTCTGAATATCAATCCTTAACAATGTTCGGCACATACAGCATCGCCTTTGCCTTGCGCTCAATCGGCGCCCTATTGGGCATCTGGCTGGCATTGCGTATCGCCAATAATATCCGTACCTCGGATGAGGATAATATGATCGCCAAAATCCTCGGCACCGGCTTTGGCGTATTGACGGTAATGTTCGCCTATTATTGGCAGTCAGCCTATTTCAGCCTGCGCGGCAATGTGGCAAACGGCCTGAATGATTTGGCCGCCAGTGGCACAGAACTGTCAGCCGGTTCTCAACAATTTGTCGCCAATTTTGCGACAGGCAATGCGGTAACCTCGCCAAACGCGCCGGTTATCCTGTTTGACCTGATTGTTCTCGCAATGATTGTGGCGCAAATCTGGATGCCGAAAAAGGGCTGATCAGCCGACGCGCATCACACCTTAACGTGATGAGAGAGGGGCCCATTTGGGCTCCTCTTTTTTATGTGTTTAGGCTTTTACTTGCGGTCGACCGTGGCGCGCAAAAGCCGCCTGATGGTCAACCAGACCAATGGCACGGTGATGGCGACCAGCGCCATATTGACAATCAACGGGTCAAGCGCCGGTTGGCGCGCCAATACCCAATCGGCAGGGGCGCGCAGTAAATTCACCAAATAATATGAAATGGCAACGGTCGAGACGCCCTCCACCGTATGTTGTAGGCGTAATTGCCGTGCCGCCGAATGATTGAGCGAGGCCAAGAGATCGGCATTTTGCTGCTGCATATCCAGTTCAATGCGGGTTTGCAGCAGGCCGGTCATGGCTGAAATCTGTTCGGCCAAATCATGCCGGCGGCGCTCGGTAGATTGATAGGTGGCAATCGCCGGTTGCAGGCGGCGTTCCAAAAAACCACCAATCGTGATGCGGCTGTCAAATGCCTGTTCTTGCAAAGACGCCAGCCGCGCCGTTACCAAATCCCAATAGGCGGTGCAGGCAGCGAAACGAAACGAGGTGCGCCGCCAGACATCCTCCAACTCACCGGTCAGCTGGCTCAATAATTCGAAGCGCTCACCATCCGCACTACCGGCGGCTGAAATGCTCGGCGGCACGCGCGCTGCAATGTCCGCCAGCTGGGCTTGCGCGGCGCGGGCGCGGTTCAGGCCAATGGCGGCAAAAGACCGATAGGTTTCGATCTCGACAACTTGTAACGCGATGCGCCCGACATCGCGCACATCACTATCGGGGGCGAAATCAAGGGCGATTTTCGTGTGCCCGTCTTCGGCCACTTTGAAATCGAAAAACCCATCGGCCAATCCGTTTTCAAGGCGACTGGCGCAGGTCCAGCCCTCGCGTGCCGTGCCGCGCATACTGCACTGGCAATCGACGGCAACGACGACTTCGCCGCGGTTTTTTTCGAGCCAATCGCTCGGCAGGTATTGGGCGGCCGAACCGCTTTGCGCGCGCTCATCAATAATCGTCAACGAGACAAATTCCGTATGCCGCTCAATATTAAATTGCACATCCTGATGGCGCGCCCGGATAAGGCGGCTTTGCCCCTCATTGTCCCAATCAATGCCCGTCAAACTATCGGATAGAATATCGCGCAGGCCGTCAAAGGCTTTATCACCCGACAGGCACAGGCGAAAAATGGCCGTCGGCAGAGCAAAGCGCGGAAACGGACGGGCGTTTAACTCATCAGTCACCTGGCGCAACCGCCATTGCGATTTATGCATTTGGTTCGGGGTCTTTAACTCACTCATACACTTAATACGCTACTTATGGCGCTCCGGTTTCCAGCCATTGGCCAGAAGGTGACCTTCGGCAAACGCCAGCGGGCTGTCCTCTAGCTCAGTGGCCAACGTATCATTCCAGCGATTTAGAAAGCCGAATGTCGCAATCACCGCAACAATCTCGCAAATTTCAGCCTCCGAAAAATGCGGTGTCAGCGCATCGAAATGCGCTTGGGTCGCGCCATTGGGCACGCTGCCGCCGGCTTGCGCCAGCGCCAAAGCCGCGCGTTCAGCATCCGAAAATTGCGGGTCGGTTTGATATGACCAAAGCGCTTCGATTTTTTCATCCGACACGCCGCGTTCATGCGCACCATGCGCCGTATGCGCTTGGCAGTAACGACACCCGGCTGCCGCGCTGGCAATATGGGCAATCATTTGCCGCAACCCCGGTTCCAATTTGGCCTCAGGCCCCAACACGGCCGCGCTGAGAGCCAGAAACCCACGCAGGATTTCGGGCCGGTGCGCCATAATTTTTAAGCTATTGGGCTCAAAGCCCATCACCGCCGCAGCCAGCGCCAACTCATCGCCAACCGCTGCAAGCTGCGCCGCATCAGCATTCTTCAAATGTGCCATGACCGTCTCCTATTTTTTCTCGCGTTTTTTTAATGTAACGAAATTGGCCGTTGATGAGCCGGTGGCCAATAAGTGACCCTCGGCATCATATAATTGACCCTCAACAAAACCGACCGAACGCCCGCGCCTTACCACTTGGCCGATCGCATAAATGCGCCCGGGTCGGGCCGGTGCCAACATCGAAACCTTCAGTTCCAATGTCGGGCTTATTTGCCCCCAATCGAGATTGAGGCCAATGGCAAAAGCCATCGCATCATCCAACATTGCGGCCACATTGCCGCCTTGAATGCCGCCCCATTTATTGCACAGCTTATCACCAGCGTTAAACGCCATTTCGACAATACCGCCCTGCTTGTCAACGGCCAGCAATTCCAACCCCAAATGGGCCGAGGTCGGGGACGGCTTTTCATGCGCCGCTTTGACATTGGGCGGCCAATTTTCGCACGCGGTTTCAAAGCCGGTGCGCGCCGAGCCAAGACGGCTCACATCAATCGGGTTTGTGCTCATAATAATCTCTCCACACCGGCCCCCCGAATATGTCGGCGCCGTAAACTTGCCAGACAGTAAGCGGCGGCATTGATGCTGGCAAGGGGGCTTGGGCGTCTTGCGCATGATCGGTTTGGCGCATAGTTTGTAACATATGAGCGAGACCACACCCACCCTATCCTGGCTGCTAAAGCCGCAACATGTGCTGACCCTGAATGTGCGCGCCGGCGATATTGATGGCTTCGACCACGTCAATAATGTGGTTTATCTGGGCTGGATGGCACGCGCAGCGTGGGATCATTCACAGGCTTTGGGGTTTGACTTTAGCGCTTATCGCAAGCGCGATTGTGGTTTTGTCGTGACCCGCCATGAGATCGATTATAAGGCCGCTGCGCTGGCCGATGAGACCGTGCATATTGCAACTTGGGTCAGCCTGAATGATGGCCGCTTGCGGTTGCGGCGGCGATTTCAAATGCTGGCTGATGATGGCCGCGAACTGGCGCGCGGCATGAGCGATTTCGCGGCAATGAAAATTTCATCGGGGCGCGCCATGCGCATGCATGCCGATTACATTAACGGCTATCCGGCCATTGACGCGGCTGAAGCGCTCTTCGGCTAAGGCCGGTTTGGGCCGCCCGCTAGCCCCGCGCAAGGGCATAGCCGCCCTCCAGCGTCAGCAATAATTTCGCCTCAGACGGGTCAGCCTCAATCTTGCGGCGTAGCCGATAAATATGGGTTTCCAACGTATGGGTCGAGACTTGGGCATTATAGCCCCAAACTTCGTGCAACAGCGTATCGCGCGCCACCGCAGCACCGGCCGCACGGTGCAGAAATTTCAGAATATTGGTTTCTTTTTCGGTTAGACGAATTTTGGCCGCGCCGCCCTGCGGCTCAAGAATTTTCAAACTCGGGCGAAACACATATTCACCGATTTGAAGCTCCGCCGTCTCGGCCTGTTCGTGACTGCGCAATTGCGCCCGCATGCGCGCCAATAAAATGCCGAATTTGAACGGCTTGGTGACATAATCATTGGCGCCTGCATCCAGCCCCAAAATCGTATCGGCTTCGCTGGCCGCGCCCGTCAACATGATAATCGGCGTGGTGATTTTATTTTTGCGTATAATCTTGCAGGTCTCGCGGCCATCTTGGTCGGGCAGGCCAACATCCAACAAAATCAGGTCGAACCCATTGCCCGCTTGCGCCAAGGCGGCGGTGGCAGTCTGAGCCCGCGTCAGTTCAAACTCATCATGCAACGCCAATTGCTCGCTCAGCACCTCCGCCAAGCTATCGTCATCTTCCACCAGTAAAATTTTTTGTTTCACCGCCATAAGCCGTTTTATCCCACGCTTCGCCCAAAAGGCAAGATGGGGCAGAACGGCATTCCAAACGGGGCACTAAAACAAGCGCTTGCCGTGCCGCTCAAATTCGTCGACTTTAACCCTTATGAATGATGTCATCATTACCCCGCACGGGGCCCACAAACATGGCGGGCATTTGCAATTTGGCCCGCATCGCGCGCGCTGTGCGCTGGGGCGTGGCGGCGTGACAAATAATAAGCAAGAGGGCGACGCAAAAACCCCTTTGGGGGTGTTCCCCTTGCGGCGTATTTGGTACCGACCAGACCGCGTCATGCGCCCCCATAGCAGCTTTCCGATTGCCGAAATATGCGAGAAAAGCGGCTGGTGTGATGATGTTACGGCCAATTGTTACAATCGCCCAATCACCCGCCCAATCGCGGCGCGTCACGAGCGTTTATGGCGTCAGGACCGGCTATATGATGTGTTTTTCGAGCTTGGCTACAATGATGCGCCGCCCGAAAGCGGTCGCGGCAGTGCCATTTTTCTGCATTTAGAGAAAAACAACTTCAATCCGACACTGGGATGCATCGCGGTCAGCCATGCCAGCATGTCGTTTTTGCTGCGCCACGCCGCGCCGGGCTGCTATGCGCGCATCATGAGCCGGTAATCATTAACAAAATCAGTCTCTTGCTCCAAATAGTGCTGTGCCGACACGAATATGCGTCGCGCCCAATGATAAAGCCGTCTCAAAATCACCGGACATGCCCATTGACAGCTGCGACACGCCAAGATCGGCGGCCATTTTGGCCAGCAGTGCAAAATGCGGGCCCGCCGCTTCATCATGCGGCGGCAGGCACATGAGCCCGGCCACATCGAGACCCAGCTTATCGGTGCAAAGCCCATAAAAAGCGGCTAGTTCGGACGGCGAGACACCCGATTTTTGCGGCTCGTCCCCGCTATTGACCTGAATGAAAAGACGCGGAAAAGGCGTGTCTACTGCTTGGGTTTTTGCATGGTCTTGTTTCAGGGCGGCAAGTTTGCGCGCCAGCTTTTCGCGGTCTAAGGTCTGAATAACATCAAACAGGGCAACCGCCTCTTTTGCCTTATTGGTTTGGAGCGGCCCGACCAAATGTAATTCCAGCCCGTTATGCGCCGCTTTAAGCGCCGGCCATTTTTCGGCCGCTTCCTGCACGCGGTTTTCGCCAAAATGGCGTTGACCGGCGGCAATCAGCGGTAAGATGGCCTGTGCCGGTTTGGTTTTGGAGATGGCGAGCAACTGGGCGGCCCCCTCGGCACGGCCACCGGCTTTCAACGCGACAGCCATGCGGCGGTTTATTTCCGCCAGCTTTGACGCGGCATCATCTTGCATATCGGGCGTATCGGTCATATTGCGTTTCAAACCTTTCCTTTAAACCTTTCCTTTGAACTTAGCCTTCAAGCCTGGCTTTCAAACTATTGCCAGACGCGCACGAAACAGCCAAGTTCAAAATATAGCTTCTGATTTAAAACACGAGCTTAAGCCTCTGACCTGAACCTTTACAATAGAGCCACCATGTTTGCGCCACCTTTTTTAATGCTCTCAGACCTGACCCGCCAACCCGATTGGCGCGCAGCCGTGACAGCGCAGCCGCTATGTGTCGGCTTGGTGCTGCGCGATTATGCGCATCACACCCGCGCCGCAGTGGCGGCCGAGATGGCGGCGCTTTGTCGTCAACAGGGGCGTTATTTTTCGATTGCCGGGGATGCGCGCTTGGCCGTCAAACATGGCGCGGCGTTTCATTGCCCCTCCTTTATGCTTGCGCGTCCGCAATTGCGGCCGGTGCCAATGACGGGCTTGGGCGACGGGTCGGCGACAGGTAAGGCCAATAATCATACGGCCGCCGCGCACAATATGAGCGAGCTGATGGCCGCCAAGCGCGCCGGATTTGCCGCCGTCCTCGTCTCGCCGGTTTTCCCGACCACCAGCCATCCCGATGGGGCGCCGCTGGGCGTTTTGCGCGCCGTGCCGCTATTGCGGGCAGCGCGCCAAATGGGCCTGCGCGCCTATGCGCTGGGCGGCATGGATATGCAGCGCTGGCATCGCCTCGGGGGCTTTGCCATGGCTGACGGGTTTGCCGCTATCCGCGCTTTCGCGCCTTAGCGCTTTAGCCATGTCTTTTCAAATCGCATAAAGCCACGCAATGATTGGGAACAGGCTTTACTTTTGGCCATGTCCATAATAGTCATGTGCTTAATTATCACGGGTCTGTTTGACCAATTGGAATTGACATAAAGAGTTCTGCCATGCGCCGCTTATCAACTTGCTTCACACCCCTTCGTCGCCTCTTCGTGACACTTAGCCTCACTGCCGCTTTGGCCGCGTGTGGCACGCTTTCGGTTGAGGCCGATTATCCCGAGACCGACAATATAGCGAGCGCCGACAGCGGGTCGTTTTTTGATTTTTTCACCTTTGACAAAAAAGACCCCGCACCGGTAGCGCAGGCGACACAAAAGACTGCCGCCCCATTGCGCGGCCTATCGGTCAATGCGGTGCTGTGGCAGGCCAGTCTTGAGACATTATCCTTCATGCCGCTGGCCTCGGCCGACCCGGTCGGCGGGGTGATTATCAGCGACTGGTATAATGACCCGGCCGCAACCAATGAGCGGGTCAAGGTCAATCTGATTATTTCAGGCCTCGAATTGCGCGCCGATGCCCTGCGCGCCAATTTATTCCGCGAGACACTGCGCGGCGGCAAATGGGTCGCCACCGCCAGCTCGTCAAAAGCCGCGCGGCAGCTTGAGAATATTATTCTGACACGCGCCCGCGACCTTGCCGTATCGCGCCGCGCCGATCGGTAAAATTGATGAGCGACACGTCGCGCGCGCCCTACGACCCGTCTGCGCATGAAGCCCATTGGCAGTCGGCATGGGAAGCGGCCGGCTCTTTCGTGGCCGATGAAAGCGACACGTCGCGCCCGAAATATTATGTCCTGGAAATGTTTCCTTACCCGTCGGGGCGCATTCATATGGGTCATGTGCGCAATTACGCCATGGGCGATGTCGTTGCGCGCTTTAAAAAAGCGCAAGGCCATAATGTGCTGCACCCGATGGGGTGGGACGCGTTTGGTATGCCAGCCGAAAACGCCGCGATGGAGAAAAATACCCATCCGGCAAAATGGACTTACGAGAACATCGACACCATGCGCGGCCAGCTTAAAAAGCTTGGCCTATCGATCGATTGGGGCCGTGAATTTGCTACTTGCGACCCGTCCTATTACGGCCATGAACAAGCCATGTTCTTGGATTTTGTGGAAGCCGGGTTGGTCGACCGACGCGAGAGCATTGTCAATTGGGATCCGGTTGACCAAACCGTGCTGGCCAATGAGCAGGTCATTGATGGCAAGGGCTGGCGCTCGGGCGCTCCGGTTGAGCAGAAAAATCTGACGCAATGGTTTTTGCGGATTTCAGATTATGCCGAGGAATTGCTCGGCGCGTTGGACGGGCTGGATCGCTGGCCCGAAAAGGTCCGTCTGATGCAGGCCAATTGGATTGGCCGCTCTGAGGGATTGGCGTGCCGCTTCGACCTCACCCGGCCAGTATATGATTTTGACGCGCTAGAGGTTTACACAACCCGTCCCGACACGCTTTATGGTGCGAGCTTTTGCGCCATTTCGCCCGACCATCCGCTGGCCATTCGGCTGGCTGAAGATCATCCGGCACTGGCCGCTTTTCGTGCCGACTGTGCCAAGCGCGGCACATCGGAGGCCGATATTGAAGCGGGTGAAAAGCTTGGCTTTGATACCGGATTGAGCGTCCATCACCCGCTGGATAAGGATTGGCATTTGCCGGTCTATGTCGCCAATTTTGTTTTAATGGGTTATGGCACAGGCGCGATTTTTGCCTGTCCGGCACATGACCAGCGCGACCTTGATTTTGCCCTGAAATACGCCCTGCCTGTCAAAACCGTGGTGCGCCCCAAAGACACGGCTGATTTTAACGTCACCGATACGGCCTATACGGGCGACGGGGTGATGGTGAATTCGCCAACGCTTGACGGGCTGACCCCGAAAGCGGCACGGGCGAAAATGATTGACCGTTTCGAGGCTGAGGGGCGCGGCCAAAAGCGGGTCAATTTCCGCCTGCGCGATTGGGGGATTTCGCGCCAGCGCTATTGGGGCTGTCCGATACCGATTATTTTATGCGACGCATGCGGCGCTGTGCCGGTGCCGCGCGACCAATTGCCGGTGATGCTGCCCGACGATGTTAGCTTTGAGAGGCCGGGCAATCCGCTGGCCCATCACCCGACATGGAAACACACAAAATGCCCGACATGCGGTGGCGATGCGACGCGCGAAACCGACACATTCGATACTTTTATCGACAGCAGCTGGTATTTTGCCCGCTTTGCCGGTTTGAATGAGAGCGCGCCAACCGACCGCGCCGCGGTTGATTACTGGCTGCCGGTTGACCAATATATTGGCGGTATTGAGCATGCGATTTTGCATTTGCTTTATGCCCGTTTCTACACGCGCGCCATGCACAAAACCGACCATTTATCAGTTGAAGAACCATTTGCCGGATTGTTCACGCAAGGCATGGTGTGTCACGAGACCTATCGCCATGCGGGGGGCTGGCTGTCGCCCGATGAGATTATTCGCAATACTGATGGCGCGGTTTTGGCCGCCAATGGCACAAGCCCGGTCGAGGTCGGCGCGGTTGAGAAAATGTCCAAATCGAAAAAGAATATTGTCGATCCGGACGATATTATCGCCCGTTATGGAGCCGACACGGCGCGCTGGTTTATGTTATCCGACAGCCCGCCCGAGCGCGATGTGCAATGGACGCAAGACGGCATTGAGGGCGCGTGGCGCTTTGTGCAAAAAGTTTGGCGCTTGTTTGATGGCCGCGACGATGAGGCATTTGTCGATCGATTGGATGCGCCGGATGACGATGGCGCGCGCGCGCTATACGGGCAGGTGCAAACGGCGATTGACGCGGTGACGCGCGATTTGGAGGCACTTGGGTTTAACCGTGCGGTGGCGCGGCTTTATGAATTGGTCAATGCGCTGGGGGCTTTCAAGCCGGTCGATCGAGCGGGCGCGCAATGTCGGGCTTATGCGCTGGCCCAATTGATGAAGCTGTTATCGCCCATGATGCCGCATTTGGCCGAAGCCGGATGGCGCGCCCTTGGCGGCGATGGGCTGGTGGCTGATGCCGCTTGGCCGCAAGCCGACCTGTCGATTTTGAGCAGCGATGAGGTGATTTTGCCGGTTCAGGTAAACGGCAAAAAGCGGGGAGAAATTTCCGTGCCGAAAGACGCCGATGAGGCTATAATCAAAGAATTGGCGCTGAACGAAGCTGGGGTTAAAAAATTCATTGACGGTCAAGAGCTCAAAAAAACCATCATTGTCCCCGGGCGCATTGTTAATCTGGTGGTCAAATAGAACAACCGGCTTGGCGAGCCTGCCGGTTTTGGCGGTGCTGGTTTCGGCGCTGTTTGTTTCGGCCTGCGGCTTTACCCCAATTTATAAAATGGATGGCGCGCGCGGCGGCGTGCTTCATCTCGCGGCGCTGGTTCTGCCCGACAGTGATAATGGCCGCCTGTTGGCGCGCGCACTTAAAGGGCGCTGGCAGCGCGACCGCTTGGCGGCCTTCGATATCCGCATATCGCTTGAGGCGACGGCCCGCGATACCCAGCTTAATGAGGCTGGTATTGGGGCGCGTATTGAGTTGTCTTATGTGTTGCGGGCCGAGCTGCATAATCGCCAAGACGGCACACGCCGGCTGATTGATTTAAGCCATGCGGCCAATGTGGCGCGCAGTGGCAGCGGTGCCGATGATTTGGCGCAAAAGCGCAATCAAGCGCGTCTTGCCATGCAGCTATTGGCTGAACGTTTGGTCATGCGATTATCGCGCGACGGGGTCGGCGACCAAACCGAAGGGGTGGCGCGATGAAAGTCAAAGCGCATGAGGTCGAGGCTTGGGTCGCCGGTCTGAAGGCCGATAAAGCGCCGGCTTTGGTTTTGGTTTACGGGCCTGACCGCGGCGGTGTGCATGAAACGGCAAAGGCCATAAGGGCCGCCTATCTCGGCAAAGATTTTGACCCGCTACAATATGTATCGCTGGACGAGGGGGCGCTTTCCGGCCAGGCCGGATTGCTGGGGGATGAAGCGGCGGCACTGCCCATGTTTGGCGATTGCAAACTGGTTCATGTCAGCGGTGCCAATGCGGCGGTGGTGGCGGCGGTTAAGTTTTATCTGGCGAAACTGGCGGATGCATCGGCATCATCATCGCCGTCGGGCTCATCTATGGTCATCATCGAGGCGGATAATCTGCGCCCGACCTCGCCATTGCGAAAGGCCGCCGAAACCGATAAGCGGGCAATGGCGCTGCCGTGTTATGCGCTGGAAGCGCGCGATATTAGCCGACTTATTCGCCATACATTGGAAGCCGAAAATTACCGCATCGAAGCGCAGGCTATGGATCTATTGAGTGCACGACTGGCGACCGATCGCGGCATTATTAAGCGCGAATTGGAGCGGTTGGTTTTATATAAGGGTGTGCGTGATAAAAAAGCGGCGCCGGGCATGGTAACGGGCGACGATGTCGAGGCGGCTTTGGGTGACCAGACGCAAGGGGATTTTGACCGGCTGATAGACAATGTGGCGCTTGGCCGTTTGGACGAAGCCGACCGCGCACTGGCACGATTGGCGGCGGCAGGCACGGCAGCTGCCGGTGCCTTGGCTGTCGCGCGCATGCATTTTCAAACATTGCATTTGGCGCTGGGTCAGATGGAGAGTGGGACGCCGCAGGTCAAAGCGCTGAACACATTTCGCCCGCCGCTGCATTTTCGTCGCAAGCCATTGGTCGAACAACAATTGCGTTTATGGTCAAGCGGAAAATGTGCCCGCGCCCTTGAGATTTTAAACGCAGCCGAAAAAGCCTGTCGCGGCGGCGCGAGCAGCCTTTCGCAAGCGCAGGCCGGAAATGCCCTTTTGCGCATTGCGCGGGCAGCGCAAAGATAAAAAGCGCGGGCAGTGAAGGGATAGCGGAAATTTTTACGGGCGCAGCAAGCGCGCGATCAAGGCGTCTAATTGTTCCAGCGTTTTATAGGCAATTCGCACATCGCCGCCCTTTTTACCCTTATCATCAAGGCGCACACTCAGGCCGAGACGATCAGCCAATTGCTTTTCAAGCTGTCGCGTATCGGCCGATTTCTCGCTAATGATTTTGGACGCATCGCCAGCCGCTGTCGGCGTTTTGCCACTTTGCGCCGCCACCAGCCGCTCAACAGCGCGGACGCTCATGCCTTCTTTGACAATGAGCTTAACCGTTTTCTCAATCAAATCTTGTGTTTGTTTGTCAGCATCGCTCAAGCCCAAAAGGGCGCGCGCATGGCCCATCGAAATTGTGCCCGCGCTGAGGGCGTTTTTCACCGCTTGCGGGGCGCCGGTCAGGCGCAGCAAATTAGCAATATGGCTCCGGCTCTTGCCAATGGTCTCGGCAAGCTCCGCTTGTGTATAGGCAAACTCATCTATAAGCCTTTGATATCCCTCAGCTTCTTCAATTGGATTGAGGTCGGCACGCTGCACATTCTCAACCAAGCCGATTTCCAATGCGGTGACATCATTGACCGGCTGCACAATCACCGGCACCTGATGCAAGCGCGCCATTTGCGCGGCGCGCCAGCGTCGTTCACCCGCAATAATTTCATAGCCGGCATCCACGGGTCGCACCAAAAGTGGTTGCAACACGCCTGATTTCTCAACCGACGCCGCCAAGGCCGCCAATTCGTCTTTATCAAAGGTCTTGCGGGGCTGAAAAGCGCCCGGCTTCAGCTCATCAATACCGACATAGATAAGGCCATTACCAGCCGCTTTTCCGGCATTATCAGAGGCTGAAGCGGCTTTGTCGGCGTCGCCCTGTGGGGCAGGGCTGCTACCAACCGGTGGGTTAACCGCCACTTTCGGCGCAGCGGCATCGCCGATCAGCGCCGACAGGCCGCGGCCCAAACCACGCTGGGCTTTTCGGGGGGCGGGTTTTTTTGCGTCACTCATTTGGGTTTTCCCATTCGGATTGATTGCGGTTCACGCCGCTTGCCGGGCGCGTTCGCGCCGAACAAGTTCACCGGCCAATTGCATATAGGCCAAAGAACCACTGCATTTATGGTCATATAAGAGCGCCGGCTTGCCGAAACTGGGCGCCTCTGAAACCCTCACATTTCTCGGAATAACAGTGTCATAAACCAGCGTCTCAAAATGCGTGCGCACATCGGCATCGACTTGCGATGACAAATTATTGCGCGCATCATACATGGTCAGCACAATGCCCTGAATATCCAAAGACGGGTTGAGGCTGCCCTTAACCTGCTCGATGGTGCTTAAAAGTTGGCTCAACCCCTCCAGCGCAAAAAACTCGCATTGCAAGGGCACCAATACCGATTGCGCGGCGGTCATGGCGTTCAATGTCAGCATGTTGAGCGATGGCGGACAATCGATAAAAATATAGGAAAAGCGGCTGGCCGTACTATC
Source organism: Alphaproteobacteria bacterium (assembly GCA_022426245.1). Taxonomy (GTDB): domain Bacteria; phylum Pseudomonadota; class Alphaproteobacteria; order RS24; family RS24; genus UBA8337. Next base: position 25,970 of record JAKMDW010000068.1, read on the forward strand.
GGCAGTGTAAGCGGCCAGGGCATCGGCCAAGCGGTGGATGCGCCGCTCATTATCCGACAACTCAACCTCGACGCCGAGCAAATCCATGCTCGCCGGCACCAGATGGAAGCCCGGCACGGCGGTTTCACAAATCGCCTCGGCCAATGTCGCATCGCCCAACAGCACATCAAAGCTGGTCACCGTCCGGTCGGCGCGGTCAATGCCCAAGCCGGTTGACGCATTGCCCTGCGGGTCTAAGTCGATCAACAGAACCGGCTCGCCAATCGCGGCCAAAGCGGTTCCGAGATTGATCGCCGTGGTGGTTTTGCCGACACCGCCTTTTTGATTGGCCAGACACATAACGCGCGGCGACGTTTGCGCAATAGCGCCCCTGGGGGATGGATCAAATGGCGACAAACGAGCCTCCTCACACATTTCCTCAAACAGACGCAAACTTGCGCTGCAAGCCGCTTTTTAGCCAGTGATTGGCGAAACAGCCCTAATTTCCAATATCCGCGCCGCCGGATCCGTATCACTCACCTGCGCCGTTACATTAAGTTTCCAATATTGTTCGCTCGCCGTCAATTCTTCCTGCCAATTGCGCCCCTTATGAACCAGCGCAACTGTGGATGAATTGCAAAAAGGCGCCAATAACCGCAGTAAATCGGGCAGGGGCGCCAGGGCGCGCGCGGTAATCACGTCTATTCTCGCCAATTCAGGCGGCATGGCCTCCGATACGGCTTCAATGCGGGCATGATGAACCGTTGCCGCAAGCCCGATATCAGCAATAACGGCGCGCAGAAAGCCGGCTTTCTTGCGGTCACTCTCGATAAAATGCATCCGCGCCTCAGGGGCTTTTTCAGCCAGCATAATGGCCAAAACCAACCCGGGTAGGCCGCCGCCGCTACCCAAATCAAGCCATGATGTCGCCATATCCGGCGCATGACGCAAAATTTGGGCCGAGTCCGCGGCGTGCCGCTGCCAGAAATGCGCCAGCGTATTGGGCCCCACCAGATTGACCGATTGCTGCCACTTGCCCAATAGCGCCTGATAAGCCATCAGTCTGGCAAGTGTTTCACGTGAAACATGATAGGTTGCGGCGAATGTTTCCGGCGTCATTTCTTCGGGCATCTTTTTTTTGGCATCATTTCTTCGGGCATCAGTGCGGCCTTGGCTACTCAGCCGCGCTAGGTTTGGCGGGAATATTGGCTTTGCGCGCATGATGCAGCAACAATGTCAGCGCCGCCGGTGTCATGCCGTCGAGCCGTGCCGCTTGTCCCAAAGTGGCCGGTCGCGCGGCGGCCAACTTCTGGCGCACCTCCGTGGCCATGCCCTCCAGCGTCAAATAATCAATGTCCTTCGGCAGTTGCAGCGCCTCGTCGCGGCGGAACGCCTCAATATCAGCCTGCTGGCGGTCAAGATATCCGGCATAGCGCGCATCGGTTTCAATCTGAAAACGAATATCATCATCCCATGTCGCCATTTCGGGCCAAATCGACGCAAGGTCCTGCCAATCAATTGACGGGTAAGCCAATAACTCAACCATATTGCGGCGCACACCGTCGGCGCGGATATGCAGGCCTTTTTCGCCGGCCTCATTGGGGGTCATTTGCCAGCTTGCGGCCAGCCCACGCGCCGCCTGCAGCTTGGCCATTTTTGCGTCAAAATGCGCCGCCCGCTGGGCGCCGACAAGCCCCGCCGCCACGCCTTTAGCCGTCAGCCGCTGATCGGCATTATCGGCGCGCAGGGTGAGACGATATTCGGCCCGCGCCGTGAACATGCGATAGGGCTCTGAAACCCCTTTGGTCACCAAATCATCGATCATCACGCCGATATAAGCCTCAGCCCGGTCGAACATAACAGCGTCTTTGCCGCCCGCGGCGCGCGCCGCATTCATGCCGGCCACCAAACCCTGACCGGCGGCTTCTTCATAGCCGGTTGTGCCGTTAATTTGTCCGGCCAGATAAAGCCCCGGCAAGGCTTTCAGCTCCAGGCTGGGTTTCAAGGCGCGCGGGTCAACATAATCATATTCAATGGCATAACCGGGCCGCATAATATGCACATTCTCAAGCCCCGGAATGGTGCGGATAAACGCATCTTGAATGTCTTCGGGCAATGAGGTTGAAATGCCATTGGGATACACTGTCGGGTCATCAAGACCCTCCGGCTCGAGAAAGATTTGGTGCGCGATGCGATCGGGAAAGCGCACCACCTTATCCTCAATCGCCGGACAATAACGCGGGCCCACTCCGGCAATCTGACCCGAATAAACCGGCGATAATTTGACGTTTTTCTCGATAATGTCGAATGTCGCCTGATTGGTGTGGGTGATATGGCAGACGGTTTGCGGCACGGTAATTTTATCGCTCATAAAGGAAAACGGCACCGGATTGTCATCGGCCGGTTGCGCTTCCAAAATATCCGTATTGATTGTGCGTCCATCGAGACGCGCCGGTGTGCCGGTTTTCATGCGCCCCAATTTCAGCGCACCGCTTTCGGCGGCCAGCGCGTAAAGGCGTTTTGACAGGGTAATGGCCGGAGCCTCCCCGTGGCGACCCGCCGGAATGCGTTGCGTACCAATATGCACAATGCCGTCGAGAAATGTGCCGGTGGTCAACACCACACAGGCCGCCTCAATGCGCCCGCCATCGCCGGTCACAATGCCACAACATCGGCCGTCCTCAACCACCACATCGTCAACAGGCCGAGCCAAAACAGTCAGGTTTTCGGTCGCGGCAATCGCTGCCTGCATGGCTGTGCGATAAAGCTTGCGGTCGGCCTGGGTGCGTGGCCCGTGCACGGCCGGCCCTTTGCGCCGATTCAGCAACCGAAACTGGATGCCTGCCTGGTCGGCAACGCGACCCATCAGCCCGTCCAACGCATCTATTTCACGCACCAAATGGCCCTTGCCAACCCCGCCAATGGCCGGGTTGCAAGACATCTCGCCAATCGTCTCGCGCTTATGGGTGACCAGCAGAGTTTGCGCGCCAAAGCGCGCCGCCGCCGCCGCCGCTTCGCAACCGGCATGACCGCCACCAATGACAATCACATCATAGCTCGGCGCGATTTGTGTCTCTGCACTCATGGGGGCGTGATAGCGCATAAGCCCGCATGCCGACAAGCGATAATGCGTCGCGCGCACATGCCCCGAATAAGATGTCGATTGTTTCACGTGAAACATTTTCGCGCCTGCCGTTTGAGGCGCGGCTTTATCTGCGATCCGGGGCCCGATTATTTCCCGATACAAAAATCGGCAAACACAATGTCGAGCAATTGTTCAATATCGACAGCCCCGGTCAGTCGGCCCAGCGCGCGCTGTGCCAAGCGCAAATCCTCAGCCGCCAATTCCAGCGCAGCGGCACTTTGTGCGGCGTCAATATGCCCGACCACTTCTTGCAGAATTTCGGTGTGGCGATGGCGCGTCACCAATACACTATCGCCAAGCCCGGCCTTCTCTTTCACCAAGTCACCAAGCCGCGCCATCAGCGCCTCTGCGCCCTCACCGGTTTTTGCCGATAGCGCAATATCATGGGCGCCGGTTTTCGGCTTCGAATGTGCGTCGGGTTTTAGATCAGACTTATTGGCAAGGCGCAAATCAGCCTCGGCCAAGCGGCCTTTCACATCGTCCGGCATCGCGGCCAGCATTTCATCTGATGCCAGCGCCGCATCGGGTGCGCTGACCAGCACCACAATATCGGCTTCGTCGGCCGCTTGCTCGGCGCGGCGCACACCCTCGCGCTCAATATCGTCACCCGCGGCGCGCAAACCGGCCGTATCAACCAGCGTCACCGGCACCCCATCAAGCACCATCGCCACCTCAATGGCATCGCGCGTTGTGCCCGCACGGGCGGACACAATCGCCGCGTCGCGCCCGGCTAACATATTGAGAATGCTAGATTTTCCGGCATTTGGCGCGCCCAGCAAGGCAATCCGTACGCCGTCGCGCAACCGCAAGCCGCGGGTGTCGCCAATATGGGTCGCCAAGGATTTGCGCAAAGCCGGCAGGCCGGACAGCGCCGCTTGACCCAAGCCGCCCGGCAGGTCCTCATCAGCAAATTCCAAATCGGCCTCTAAATGCGCCAGCATGGTTTTAAGCGCCGCGCGCCATTCTTCCGCTTGGTGTTTTAATTTTCCACGCAATTGGTCGAGCGCACGCGCTTGTTGCGCGCCGCCTTCCGCATCAATCAGGTCGGCAATCGCCTCGGCGGCGGTTAAATCCATTTTGCCATTGACCACGGCGCGACGTGTAAACTCCCCGGCCTCGGCCGCGCGCACCCCGTCAAGACCGGACAGCGCCGTCAACACGGATTGGGTAACAGCCAAGCCGCCATGCAGATGCAGTTCCACCATATCCTCGCCGGTAAAACTGTGCGGTGCCTCAAAGCGCAAGACCAGCGCCTCATCGAGCAGGCTTGCATCGACATCTGAGGCAGAGGCCGCACCCATAGGCGATGCAAGCGGCGCATAGAGCGCGCGCAGCGCCGCTTGGCGCGGCGTCGGCAGGGCGGTGACGCCAAGCGCCGTCAGCGCCCCGACACAGCCTTTGCCGGACAGCCGAATAATCGCCACGGCCGCGCGCACCGGCGCGGTCGAGAGTGCGAAAATCGTGGCATCGTGCCTATCGCCATAACTATCCGCCGACATGGTCAAGTCTCGCCTCGTCTTGTCTTGTGCTGCATCGAATTTCGGCTAACCTGCCCGACATGACCGATAAAGGCAATATCGATAACAGGGCCGCCATCTTCGCGCGCAATCGTCTGGCCGATGCGACCAGCCCCTATCTGTTGCAGCACAAGGATAACCCTGTGCATTGGCAGCCCTGGGGGGACGCGGTGTTTGAGGAGGCGCGCCGCCGCAATGTGCCGGTTCTCTTATCGGTCGGCTATGCGGCGTGCCATTGGTGCCACGTGATGGCGCATGAAAGCTTTGAAGATGATGCGGTCGCGGCATTGATGAATGCCCATTTTGTTTGCATTAAACTCGACCGCGAAGAGCGTCCCGACCTCGATGAAATTTACATGAGCGCGCTATCGATGATGGGCGAACAGGGGGGCTGGCCGCTGACCATGTGTCTTGACGCCGATGGCGCCCCTTTTTGGGGCGGCACTTATTTTCCCAAAAACCCCCAATATGGCCGCCCGGGTTTTATGCAAATTCTGGCTGAGATAAATCGCATTTGGACCGAGACGCCTGACAAAATTATCGCCAACACCAAAGCCCTGACGCAATCATTGCGGGCCAAAGCGGCGGCCGATGCCCGCGGCGACATGCCGGTCGATTTACCGGCCCGCGCCGCACAGACCTTGGCAGAACATGTCGATATGCAAAAAGGCGGGCTGGCCGGAGCGCCAAAATTTCCCCAACCGTTTCTCTATCGGTTCTTATGGCAACAAGCCCAACTCGGCGGTAATGGCGCGATGCGCGACGCGGTTTTGGTCACGGCGCGAAAAATCTGCCAGGGCGGCATATACGATCATCTGGGCGGCGGCTTTGCGCGCTATAGCGTCGATGCCGATTGGCTGGTGCCGCATTTTGAGAAAATGCTCTATGACAATGCGCTGCTCATTGGCTGGCTGTGCGATCTGTATCGCGACACAAAAGACCCGCTTTTCGCCGCGCGCATTGAGGAGACCATAGGCTGGCTGGAGCGCGAAATGGTGACCCGAGAGGGCGCTTTTGCCGCCAGCCTTGATGCCGATACGGAGGGCGAGGAGGGTAGGTTTTATGTCTGGGACAAAGCCGAGATTGACGCCGTATTGGGCGACGACGCTGCGGCTTTTTGTGCGGCTTATGATGTTTCAGACAATGGCAATTTTGAGGGTAAAAACATTCCCAATCTTTTGTCTCATGATGACGCGCCCTTGCCGGCGCTTGGCGGGGCGCGCGAAACGCTGCTGAAAACCCGCGCCGCCCGCACAGCGCCCGGGCGCGATGACAAAATTCTGGCCGATTGGAACGCCATGATGATTGCGGCGCTGGTCGAAGCAGCGCGCCTGTTTGAGCGCCCTGACTGGTTGCGCTTGGCCGAGACCGCCTATGATGCGGCGCGCCACGCGCTGAGCAATGGGTCCGGCCAATTATGTCACGCCGCGCGTGACGGCAAACGGCTCGCCGTCTCGCTATCGGCAGATTATGCCTTTATGGGGCAGGCCGCAGCGGCGCTTTACGCCGCAACAGCCAAGCCGGATTATTTGCGCCAAGCGGTTGCCGATGCGGCTTATTTGCAGGCGCATTTTCATGACCGCACGCGCGGTGGTTATTTTGCCAATTTGGCCGATGAGGAAACCCTTTTGGTCAATAATAAGCCGGTGCAAGATAATGCCCAGCCCGCGGCCAATGCGGCGGTGCTCGATTTATTTGCCGCGCTGGCCACCCTGACCGGCGACACCGCTTGGCACGATAAAGCCGAGCAGGGGTTTTCTGACCTGGCAGGTCATTTGGCGCAAGGCTATCCGTCGATGACGGCGCTGCTTGGCACCCGCCTGGCGCTCGACAACGCCCTATCGATTATTATTATTGGGGGCGCTGAAGAGGCCAATGCGCTGGCAAGCGCCGCCTTCAGCCACCCGATATTTTGCCGCCATATTATTGTGCTGGCGCCCGATAGCGCGCTTGATGCCGCCCATCCGGCGCATGGCAAGCAGATGATTGACGCCAAAGCCACAGCCTATATTTGCCCGGGCCAGAGCTGCCGCGCGCCATTAACCGACGCCGCCGCGCTCACCGCCGCGCTTGACGCATTGCTGGGGGCGCGACAAACTATCGGCACACCTTGAAAACGGGAGCAGCGAGATGGGCGAAACGGTTCAGATTACCATTGGCAAAGATTATTTTGACGGCTATTTGGCGCGCCCCGCCGATCAGATATCGGGCGACACCAAAGTTGGCCCCAAGGGCGGGGTTGTTGTCATTCAAGAAATTTTCGGCGTGAATGCCGATATTAAAGAAACCGCTGACTGGCTGGCCGGCGAAGGTTATCTGGCCCTCGCCCCCGATTTGTTTTGGCGGCAAGAACGCGGCGTGGTGATGAGCGACGGCTCAGAGGCTGAATGGCAAAAAGCCATAGCATTGATGAACGGCTATGACGCCGATGAGGGTGTTGCCGACTTGCAGGCCTGCCTTGATTATTTGCGCGGCGTTGGCTGTGCCAAAGTGGGCACAATCGGGTTTTGTCTCGGCGGTCGCATGGTGTTTCTCGCCGCCTGCCGCACCAATGCAGACGCACACGCCTCTTATTACGGGGTCGGCATTGAGGGCCTATTGGGCGAGGCGGACAATATTACCGCGCCGACATTGGTTCACATTGCATCTGAAGATGAGTTTGTGCCGAAACAGGCACAAAGCGCGATTGTCGACGGCTTGGCGGCGCATGGGCTGGCAGAGGCACATATTTATGACGGCCAAGACCACGCTTTTGCCCGCCATAACGGTATGCATTATGACGCCGCCGCAACCGAGCTGGCGCATGGCCGGACGCTCGATTTATTCGCCAAAGCACTGGCCTAGAGCTGGCTTAGAGCTGGCTTAATATTGGTTCAAGACTGGCCTTGCTCCGAATTAAGTGTTCATCGAGTCGAAAAACTCATCATTATTCTTGGTGTTTTTCAGCTTATCGATCAGGAACTCAGCCGCATCAACCGCGCCCATCGGGTTGAGGATGCGGCGCAGCACGTAGATTTTCGCCAATGCGCCCGGGTCAACCAACAGCTCTTCCTTACGCGTGCCCGATTTCATAATATCGATGGCTGGGAAGACCCGCTTGTCGGAGATTTTCCGGTCGAGCACGATTTCAGAATTACCCGTGCCTTTAAATTCTTCAAAAATAACCTCGTCCATACGCGAACCGGTTTCAATCAAAGCGGTGGAAACAATCGTCAGCGAGCCGCCTTCTTCAATGTTCCGCGCCGCCCCGAAAAAGCGTTTCGGGCGCTGCAAGGCATTGGCATCAACGCCGCCCGTCAGCACTTTGCCCGAACTGGGCACGACCGTATTATAGGCGCGACCCAAGCGGGTAATGCTGTCGAGTAGAATGACCACATCGCGGCCACGCTCAACCAAGCGCTTGGCCTTCTCAATAACCATTTCCGCCACTTGCACATGGCGCGTTGCCGGTTCATCAAAGGTTGAGGACACAACCTCGCCCTCAACCGAGCGCTGCATGTCGGTCACCTCTTCCGGGCGCTCATCAATCAGCAGCACAATCAAATAACATTCCGGGTGATTGGCGGCGATGGATTGCGCGATGTTTTGCATCAGCACGGTTTTACCGGTCCGCGGCGGTGCCACGATTATGGCGCGCTGGCCTTTACCCAGAGGCGACACAATATCGATAACCCGCGTCGACAAATCCTTGCGCGTCGGGTCGTCGATTTCCATGCTGATGGCTTCATCAGGATAAAGCGGTGTCAAATTATCAAAATGAACTTTCTGGCGGGCTTTTTCAGGGTCCTCAAAATTAATTTTATTGACCTTAAGAAGCGCAAAATAACGTTCCCCATCTTTGGGACTACGAATTTCCCCCTCCAGCGTATCGCCCGTGCGCAAGGCAAACCGACGAATTTGACTGGGGCTCACGTAAATATCATCCGGTCCCGGTAGATAATTTGCGTCCGGTGAACGCAAGAAACCGAAACCGTCTTGCAGCACTTCAACCACGCCCTCGCCAATAATTGTCACATCATCATCAGCCAGTTTTTTCAAAATGGCGAATAACATATCCTGCTTCAGCATGGCCGACGCGTTTTCAATCTCATGGGTTTCAGCAAACGCCAAAAGTTCGGTAGGTGATTTCGCCTTCAACGCTTCAAGTTTAATTTGGTCCATTGTCATTCTCGCCAATTTTGAGGAAATGCTTTTTTAAAACACATGCGCCGCCCGATAGACCGGACGACCAACAGATTTTACGAAAAGCAAAAGTGCCGCCGTGCGGCTTTCGGTAGGAAAACTGATTATAGGCGAAAACGAAGACTATCTCAAGCGGCTTTCAAAAACCGGCCTTTGGGGCGCTTTCTCGCCTAAAATGGCTGCACCACAACCAAAATAACAATCACCACCGTCAGCACTGGCGGCACTTCATTAATCATGCGGTAAAATCTCGATGGGCGTGGTGGCGTGCCGTCCAATAGCCTCTTGCGGGTAGCTGATAAAAACCCGTGATATGCTGACAATGCAACCACCACAGCCAATTTGCTGATAAGCCAAATATCAACAAGCGGCCAATGCCCGCCGGCAAATATTAGCGACAGACCGAAAATCCACGCTGCCGCCATTGCCGGGGTCATGATGATGCGGAGTAATTTTTCTTCCATCACCGGAAACATCTCGCTTGGGGTTTTATTCTCCAATGCCTCGACATGATACACAAATAACCGCGGCAGATAATACATGCCGGCCATCCAAAACATCACTGAGATAATGTGAAACGCCAAAAGCCACCGATAATAATCAGCCAAAAATTGCATCATTATTGTTTCCTCTCGCCGCCATCAAAAATATTTCAAGCGCTTCGGCCAACTCATCCGGCTGTGCGTATCAGCTCAATCAGCTGCGTTACATTTTCAGGCGGCGTCTGCGGCACAATACCATGACCAAGGTTGAAAATATGCGAGGTATTTTTGGTCTTCGCCAGAATTTCCCGCACAGCATCGTCTAACGCTGCGCCTCCGGCGGCCAGGATTTGCGGGTCGAGATTACCTTGCAACACCATCTCATCCCCGACCTCGCGGCGCACGGCGTCAATATCAGCGCTTGTATCAAGCCCCAGCGCATCGCATCCGACAGCCGCACAATAATCCCCCATATGGGTTTTGGCGGCGCGCGGAAAAGCGATGATCGGCGCATCAACACCACGCGCGCGCAAGCCCCGAATGATTGCAGCCACCGGTGCAACGCACCATCGCTCAAAATCAGCACCCTCAAGCGAAGCCGCCCAGCTTTCAAAAAGCTGCAACACTTCCGCACCGGCTTTTACCTGCGCGGCCAAATAATCCACCGTTGCCGCGACCAATATATCGATAATCGATTGAAACGCCGCCGCATCCCGCGCGGCCAACTCGCGAGCCGGTGCTTGGTCTGGCGTGCCGCGTCCGGCCACCATATAGCTGGCCACGGTCCATGGCGCGCCGGCAAAGCCGATTAATGTCGTCGCTTTTGGCAGGCTTTTGGAAAGCCGATCAACCGTCTCACATATCGGTGCCAAACGAGCCGCCGCATTGTCTAGCGACAGGCTGTCGGCATTTTCTATCGGCGTTAGCCGCGGGCCTTCGCCGGTCTCAAACCATAGCTTTTGGCCCAGCGCCTGCGGAATTAACAAAATATCGGCAAATAAAATGGATGCGTCAAAACCATAGCGCCGTATCGGTTGTAGGGTAACCTCTTCGGCCAAAGACGGGGCATAGCATAAATCGAGAAACCCGCCCGCCTGTTCGCGCGTCGCGCGATATTCGGGCAAATATCGTCCGGCTTGTCGCATCAACCATATTGGCGGAGTCGCATCATGATGACCTTGCAAAACCCGCAAAAGTTTCTTTTCGGATGGCAGCTTCAAACTCATATCTCTCCTTAACCGTTTTTCTTATTTAAATAAATAAAGGATGTTGTTGTTGTTGTGTCCGCCGTTTTCTGTTGATTACTGAGCTTAGCTATTTCTATCCCCAGATGAGACTAAGCCAAAAGTGTTCTGTGAAGATCGGGGAAAAATAAAACTTATCCCCCAGCGATCCCCTAGCTATTTCAAACCAGTGTCAAACTGGCTTCTGGCAGTCCGACGCAGAGGACTGGGTTAACATTGCTAGGCTGTCTAATTGTGGGGATAAGGGGGATAAAAACGCGATGAATAAAACCCGATGATTTGTCCCCGTTCTCCCAAATAGGCGAAAGTGATTTAATAAACCCTGTATAAACGGCGGCGACAAAAAGCATAGCGGGGACAAAATTTCTTGGATTCGCGCGCAGCGCAACTTATCCTCACTATTCACATAATTCACCCACTTCCCGAAGCGGAGCCCTGATGGCCGATACCCAATTTCACCTACACTTAATCTCCGACAGCACCGGCGAGACCGTGCAGGCAGTCGCGCGAGCAGTGTGCGCGCAATTTGTCGATGCCGCGCCGCATGAACATATTTACGGCCTGGTGCGCGGGTCGAAAGCCTTGGCGCGCGCGCTGGATGAGTTAAGGGCCAATCCGGGGCCGGTGATGTATTCCATCCTTGATGATGGGTTGCGCAGCGAGCTGCATGCTGCCTGCGATAAGATCGGCGTGCCGTGCCTATCGCTTTTGCAGCCCTTCGTAAACTCCCTGGCCCCTTATTTAAAGGTAGAGATCGCCAATAAGCCGGGAAGCCAGCACGCGCTGGACACGGATTATTTCCACCGCATCAATGCGCTTAACTACACAATCCAACATGATGACGGGCAGAGCCAGGGCGATTTGAACGAGGCGGATATTGTTTTGACCGGGGTCAGCCGCACCTCAAAAACCCCGACCTGTATTTATCTCGCCAATAAAGGCATTAAGGCTGCCAATGTGCCGCTTGTGCCGGGCATGGACCCGCCGCGTGAGTTGCTGGAAGCGCACCACCCGCTCATTGTCGGCCTCACCAACAGCCCCGAACGCCTGCAGGCGATACGCCGCAATCGGCTGTTGACGCTCAATGAGGATAATGAGACGGAATATATCGACCCGGAGCTTATTCGCGGCGAAGTGGCTGAAGCGCGGCGCTTATTCACCCGGCAAAAATGGCCGGTCATTGATGTAACGCGGCGCTCGGTTGAAGAGATCGCCAGTGCCATTTTGAACCTGTATCAAGAACGTGAAAAAACCCATCATGCAACTGACTAAAAAACTGACGCTTGCCTCTAAAAGTAAAATCCGCGCTGCCATATTAAGTGGCGCCGGTCTCGATTTTTCAGTGCAGGTTTCCGGCGTTGATGAGGATGCGCTTAAAAACACCCATAAGGGCGCTGCCGAAGCGCTGGCTTTGGCTCTGGCCGAGGCGAAAGCCAAAGCAACAGAAAGGGCAGCGGGTGATGGCGGCCTGATTATCGGGGCCGACCAAATTCTTGAATGCGATGGCGTATTGTATGACAAGCCGGACGACATGGAAGAGGCGCGGCATAATTTGAAGATTTTTCGCGGCCAAACGCATTATCTGGTTGGCGCGGTGGTGTTGGTTGAGGACGGACAAACGGTTTGGTCGCATTGCGGCCGCGTTGCCCTGACCATGCGCGATTTTTCCGATGTGTTTCTCGATGCCTATTTGGCCACTGCGGGGGAGCAAATTTTAAGCTCTGTCGGCGGCTATCAACTTGAGGGCTTGGGCGCGCATTTATTCGCCCATATTGACGGCGATTATTTCTCCATTTTAGGCTTGCCGCTCTTGCCTTTGCTCAATGGCTTGCGCGTCCATGGCGGGCTGGTCGCATGACGGGCTTTTCACCATGATGCGCCCATCAGGCAAGCTGGCCATTATTGGCTGGCCGGTCAGCCATTCGCGCTCGCCGCTCATTCATAATTATTGGTTGGCCGCGCACGGCTTGCCGGCGCTCTATGAGGCCTATCCGATAAGCCCGACCGATGATTTTGGCGCCGCATTGCGCGCCATGGCTGATGCCGGGTTTGTCGGTGCGAATGTCACCGTGCCGCATAAGGAGGCGGCTTTTGCCGCAATGGATGCGCTAAGCCCCGCGGCGCAAACACTCGGCGCGGTTAACACGATTAGCTTTAAAGACGGCCGCCTGCTGGGCGACAATACCGATGGCGACGGTTTTTTGGCCGGGCTCGAAGCGGCTGCGCCAGACCATGGCGGCAAGGATGGTTGGCAAAATGCCCCGGCTCTGGTGCTTGGGGCCGGGGGTGCTGCGCGCGCCATTGTCGCGGCCCTCGGGCGCGCTGGTATCCCAGACATTCGCTTGGTCAACCGCACCCGCGATAGAGCCGAGGCGTTATCCGGCCTTGCCGCCAGTATTGCTGTCGGTGATTGGGACGCCCGCGCCAAGCTGGCTGATGGCTGCGGGCTTTTGGTCAACACTACCAGCCTCGGCATGGCGGGTCAGCCCCCGCTCGATATGCCATTGGACAGACTAAAAAAAGCTGCGCTGGTCAGCGATATTGTTTATACGCCGCGACACACAGAACTTTTGCGCAAGGCGCAACAGGGTGGATTTATTGCGGTTGATGGTCTTGGCATGCTGCTCAATCAAGCGGCATTGTCGTTTGAGATTTGGACTGATACGCGCCCGCGCATTGACGATGGCTTGCGCGCTTTACTGTTGGCAGATTTGACGAAAAAGGATTAGCCCCATGTATCTTATCGGACTGACCGGCTCTATCGGCATGGGCAAATCGGCCACCGCGACATTGTTCCAAGAAGCCGGCGTGCCGGTTTATGATGCCGACGCTGCTGTCCATGCGCTTTATGAAAAAGGCGGCGCGGCTGTTGCGCCGGTCGGTGATTTGGTGCCCGAGGCGATTGTCGACGGGGCGGTTGACCGCGCCGTTTTGGGGCAGCACGTGCTGCGCGATGGCGCAAAATTAAAAGCGCTGGAGGCGATTGTTCATCCGCTGGCCGGGCAAAGCCAGTTTGATTTTTTGGCGCAGGCGCAAGCCGATAACGCCCCCGCCGTGGTTTTGGATATCCCGCTTTTGTTTGAAACCGGCGGCGCGGCTTTTGTTGATTGCGTGGTTGTGGTCTCGGCCCCGTTTGAGCTGCAAAAGCAGCGCGTCTTGGCGCGCGACGGCATGAGCGAGGCGCGGTTTAACGATATTCTGGCCAAGCAGGTTCCGGATAAAGACAAGCGCGCCAAAGCTGATTTTATTGTGGACAGCGCGATATCAATAGAAGACGCGCGCACCCAAGTGCATGCTATTTTAGAGGCGATTAAAGGGCGTGCGGGCAGCGCCTATGAGGCGCGCATGGCTCGGTTTAAAAACCGCTAGCTGCGGCGCAGAAAAAGGAGCGCGACATGCGCGAGATTGTTCTTGATACCGAAACCACCGGCCTTGATCCGGCGCGCGGCGACCGTATTGTTGAAATCGGTTGCCTTGAATTGGTCAATCGCTTGCCGACCGGCCAGACCTATCACGTCTACATAAACCCGGAGCGCGATATGCCGCGCGAGGCTGAGGCTGTGCATGGGCTGAGCGAGAAGTTTTTGTCTGACAAGCCGCTCTTTGCTGAGATTGCCGATGAGTTTGCGGCTTTTGTCAAAGGCGCGGCGTTGATCATTCACAATGCCAGCTTTGATATGAAATTCCTAAATGCCGAATTGGCCAAGCTGGGTCGCGACGATTTGCGCGATAATGAAATTATCGACACGCTGTCGATGGCGCGCAAAAAATTTCCGGGCGCGCCTGCCAGCCTTGATGCCCTATGTCGCCGCTTCGGGGTGGATAATTCCAACCGAGACCTGCATGGCGCGCTGATTGATAGCGAATTGCTGGCCGGTGTGTATCTCGAATTATCGGGCGGGCGTCAGCCGGGTCTGGTGTTTCAGGCCGATGCCGCCAAAGCCGAAGCGGGACAAAACCGGTCACCGGCAGCAGGGGTAGGGGTGGGGGCAGAGGCAGAGGCACTGCACCCCAAACAACCGCGCCGGCGTCGCGAAACGCCTTTGGCGCCTCGCCTTAATGCGGCTGAGCGCGCGGCACATCAGAGCTTTTTGCAAACCCTGCCGCAGCGCGCCTTGTGGCTCAAAAACGAAGACTAAATTATTAATAGCGGCGGGCTAATTGACCGGCTCGCCCTCATTGGGGCCATCCGGCGCATCAGATGCGCCCTCAGATGCCGCCTCGTTTTGCTGATAAAGTGCCATGAAATCAATCGGGTCGAGCATAATCGGCGGATAGCCGCCATCGCGGGTCGCATCGGCCAGCACGCGGCGGGCAAAGGGGAAAATTTGGCGCGGCGCCTCAATCAGCAAGACCGGCTTGGCCTCATTCTCGGGAATGTTGATAAGGCGAAAGACACCGCAATATTCCAGCTCGGCAATGAATTGCACATTGTCTCCATTTTTGGCCTCGACACGAAACTTCAAGCCGACCTCATAATCAGTATCAGATAATTTACGCGCACCGACATTGGCGTTCACGCCAATCTCAGGCTGCATATCGGCAAAATTGGGTGCACCCGGATTTTCAAAAGATAAATCGCGGACATATTGCACCATGATTTGTAAGCCCGGCGCGCCAGCTTCAGCGGCAGCTTGGTTCTCGGTTTCTGGCGTATCTGGCGTATCTGACATGGGTGTCTCCTTTATGAGCGGCGACCATAAACTCTTTTTCGCGCAAGAAAAGCTGAAAATGAGTTAACCCAGGCCGCTATTTGCTTACCCGTTACCAGGCCCATCATCAAGGCCCGTCATCAAGGCCTGCCATCAAGGTCGTCATCAAGGTCGTCATCAATGCGGTAATCGCCCTCAATCGTTTTGTCGCCCGCATCGTCACGATGAGATGCACCATCCGCCGCATGCCAGCGGCGGCCCGGGCGCACGCGCATAATATGCGGCAGCAGCGCCTCAAGAACAGCGCTGATGAGGAACAGTCGCGCGGGTCGAAACAGGCATAAAAACCCGACAGCATCGGTAAGAAAACCGGGCAATAAAAGCAGGCCACCGCCCAATAAAATCAACAGGCCATGAGCCGCTGCCGCCAAAGGCGGGCGCCCGGCGGCCTGCGCGCTTTGCGCTTCTTGCAAGACCGCAAGGCCCTGTCGGCGCATCGCCGATACACCAATAGCGGCGGTTAGGAATATCAATAAAATGGTCCCGCCCGCGCCCAGCGCGCCGCCGATTTCAATGAACAGATAAATCTCAATAATCGGCAGAATAATGAGCAGAAATAGTGCCAATAGCCCCATAAAAACCTCTTTCCTGCGCCAGCATAACGCAGTTATGAGGAAAGGCCAGCGCTTTGCATTTTCCCAAAAAAAGGTCATAGTGTCGCTCAGAAAAAGGATAATGATATGGACCCGCTTAATCTTATATTGCTGATAATCGTGGCGCTGATTGGCTGGCGCTTGCGTTCGGTTTTGGGCACGCGCAATGATGATGAAAAGCCGAGCAGCCGCGCCGATGCCTATCGCCTTAATCGCGACGCTTACGAAAACCCAACGCGTGTTGGTGGTGACGATAAAGAGGGCGACATTAAAGAAAGCCCACGCGCCGATGCGCCGGCGGCTGATGCGCCGCAAAATGGCGACACAACCGATACGCAGCCGGACGCCGGTCAAGACACACAGACGGCGATTGATGATGCGCCGCAAATCGGTCGCGGCCTGGCATATTTGCACGGGATCGACCCTGATTTTGATGAGGCCGAGTTTTTAGAGGGCGCGGGCCGCGCCTATGAGATGATTTTGACCGCCTTTGCCGCCGGTGACTTGTCTGACGTGCAGGGGTTTTTGGGCGATGATGTGGCCAGCGGATTTGAGGGTGCGATTGGAGAGCGCGAAATGGCGGGTCAAAAATTGGAGACGCGCATTCTGCGCCTCGACCGACCGGCGCTTGATGATGCCGAGATCAATGGCGCGGTGGTGCGCCTTGATGTGCGCTTCCGGGCTGAGATTATTTCAGCCGCCTATGCCGCCGATACAGTTTTGGACGAAGATAATTTGCCCGCCCCGACAACGACGATTGATGTCTGGAGCTTTGAGGGCACACACAGCGCGGCCAATGCGGGCTGGAAGCTGGTGGCCACCCGCGCGGGCTGAGGTTTGCGCATATTCGAGCCGATGATGACGGATAAAAACGCACGTAAAGGGAAAAATAAAGCCGCCCCAAAAGATGTGGACGGCAAAGCGGCTTGGGCGCGCTTGACGGCCAGCGCCAAACCGCTGACCGGCGAGACGCGCAACCGCCATTTGCCTGAAAAGAGTGCGGGTCTAGAAAACACCCCGAAAAGCCGCAGCGATGCCAGCGCGCCGGTGAAACAACCGACCCAAGGCACGTCCGCCCTAATGCCAAAAGCGTCCCCTGCCAAATCGCCCCCTGTTAGGCCGACACCGCAAGGTGATTTGCAATTGCGCACACGCCGTCGCTTGTCGCGCGGCACGATATCGCTGGATGGGAAGCTTGACCTGCACGGGCTGACGCTTTTGGAGGCCGAGGCAGCGCTGGCACGCTTTGTGGCGCGCGCGCAGACCCAACATCATATTTGGCTATTAGTGGTCACCGGCAAGGGCACGGGCGGCGAAGGCAAGCTGCGCCGTGCTTTGCCCGAATGGCTGGACCGCGGTGCGCTGGCCGGTCGGGTTGTTGAATACGGCCCTGCCGCGCCCAATCATGGGGGTGGCGGTGCGTTTTATTTGCGCCTGCGGCGCATGAAGGCGTCGTCCTAGCATTTGAGCGGCGGCCCGTTCAGCAGTAGCGCTTTGAAAAGTGCTCGAACATTGCTACAAGAAGCCAGCTAGGCACTAGCTGAATTATGAGCTGGATAAAGGATTGCATCATGGCGGCTCGCATTGGCGAACAATCCCGCGCGACCAAAGAAACCGAGATTAGCGTTAAGGTTAATTTGGACGGCAGCGGCACTTATAATGTCTCAACCGGCATTGGTTTTCTTGACCATATGATGGAGCAATTATCGCGCCATTCGCTGATCGATATCGACCTGGAGGCTAAGGGCGATCTGCATATTGATTTCCACCACACAACCGAGGATACCGGCATTGTGCTGGGCGAGGCCGTGCGCGAAGCGCTGGGTGATTTTAAAGGGCTGACGCGCTATGGCAGCGCCACCATTCCGATGGATGAAACCTGCACGAGGGTATCGCTGGATGTGTCGCAACGCCCTTATCTGATTTGGCAGGTCAATCTGTCGAAGCCCAAATTGGGCGAGATGGACACGGAATTATTCAAAGAATGGTTTCAGGCCTTTGCTCAATCGGCGGGCATTACCCTGCATGTCGAAAATCTTTATGGCGAAAACAATCACCATATTGTTGAAAGCTGCTTTAAGGCATTGGCGCGGGCTTTGCGTCAGGCCATTGAAATTGACCCGCGCAAGGCCGATGAGGTGCCATCGACCAAAGGGGTTTTGGGCAGCAAGGGCGCTTAGGGCCAGTGAGCCAAGCCGCCCCTTCCATTGTCATTATTGATTACGGCTCGGGCAATTTGCGCTCGGCCGAAAAGGCCTTTGCGCGCGCCGCAGCCCAAACGGCCAAGCCGCGGGATGTTTTGGTTTCGGGCGAACCGGAGCATTTGCGACACGCCGAGCATATTATCCTGCCCGGCGTCGGCGCGTTTGGCGATTGCGCCGATGGCTTGCGCGCCATTGATGGTATGGTTGAGGCGCTGAATGAGCGGGTTATCAAGGACGGAAAGCCGTTTCTCGGTATTTGTGTCGGCATGCAGCTTATGTGCCAAAGCGGGGTCGAACGGGCCGCCGAGGGTCGTCCGCATCAGGGCCTTGGCTGGTTCGATGCCGAGGTGCGTGCGATCAATGTTCCCGCCCCGCTGAAAGTTCCGCATATGGGTTGGAATGAGATAAGCGTCGCCCATACGCATAAAGTCATTGCCCCGCTTCACGGACAAGATGTTTATTTCGTGCACGGCTTTGCCGCGCAAGTGCTGTCTGATGACGGCGCGCAAGACATTGCGGCGGTGACAGATTATGGCGGGCCGGTGACGGCGATACTGGCGCGCGATAATTATATCGGCGTGCAATTCCACCCCGAAAAAAGCCAAGCAGTGGGGCTGTCTTTCATTCAGCGTTTTTTGGAGTGGCGCGCATGATTTTATTTCCTGCCATTGATTTGAAACAGGGCCAATGCGTGCGCCTCGAGCAAGGCGATATGGCGCGCGCCACCGTGTTCAACACGGATGCAGCGGCACAAGCTGCGCAATTTGCCGAACAGGGTTTTTCGCATTTGCATATTGTCGACCTTGATGGCGCTTTTGCCGGAGCCAGCGTTAACCGCACCGCCGTGGAGGCGATTGTTGGCGCGACCCAAGCCAAGATCCAGCTGGGCGGCGGCATTCGCAGTCTGCAGAATATCGAAGACTGGCTGGCTGCGGGCATTGATCGCGTGATTTTGGGTACGCTCGCCATGCGCGCGCCGGCGCTGGTTATCGAGGCCTGCCAAAAATTCCCGGGCCGGATTTCGGTCGGCATTGATGCGCGCAATGGATTTGTCGCCGTTGAGGGCTGGGCCGAAGCGACTGAAATGAGGGTCGGTGAGCTGGCGGCGCGGTTTGAAGATGCCGGTGTCGCCGCGCTGATTTATACTGATATTGACCGCGATGGTTTGCTCAAAGGCGTCAATATTGAAGCCACGCAAAAACTTGCAGACAGCACCTCCATTCCGGTGATTGCCTCCGGTGGGCTGGCCGGATTGGATGATGTGAAGGCGTTGCTGGCGCTGGCGGATAAGGGCTCGAAAAGCGCGACTGGAAGCGGTATCATCGGCGCTATATCGGGGCGCGCACTTTATGATGGACGCCTTGACGCCGCCGCTGTCCTGGCGCTGGACGGGGTCGAATAGGAGCACTTTTATGCTGAAAATTCGCATCATTCCCTGCCTCGATGTTCATGATGGGCGGGTCGTCAAAGGCGTTAATTTCGTTGACCTTATTGATGCGGGCGATCCGGTCGAAGCGGCGCGCGCCTATGACGCTGCCGGCGCAGATGAATTATGCTTTCTCGATATTTCTGCCAGCCATGAGGGCCGCGACACGCTGGTCGACATGGTGCGCCGCACGGCAGAACAATGCTTTATGCCGCTGACCGTCGGCGGTGGGGTGCGCGAAACCGCCGATGTGCGCAAGCTGTTATTGGCCGGCGCCGATAAAGTGTCGTTTAACACGGCGGCGGTCAAAAACCCTGAAGTGATAGAAGCCGCCGCCCGGAAATTTGGCAGCCAATGCATTGTTGTCGCTATCGACGCAAAAAAAACCGATGAGGATAAAGACGGCGCGCGCTGGGAAATTTTTACCCATGGCGGGCGCGAGGCGACGGGCATTGAAGCGATTGGATTTGCCCGCAATATGGCGGCGCGCGGTGCCGGTGAAATTTTGCTGACATCGATGGACCGGGATGGCACAAAATCGGGGTTTGATTTGGCGCTCACCCGCGCCATTGCCGATGCTGTGCCGGTGCCGGTCATTGCCTCTGGCGGTGTCGGCGCGCTTGAGCATTTGGTGGCAGGGGTGCGCGACGGTCATGCCAGCGCGGTTCTGGCTGCCTCAATATTTCATTTCGGCACTTATACGATTGGGGAGGCGC
This sequence comes from Alphaproteobacteria bacterium, assembly GCA_022426245.1. GTDB lineage: Bacteria > Pseudomonadota > Alphaproteobacteria > RS24 > RS24 > UBA8337. The sequence goes on from JAKMDW010000068.1 coordinate 46,170, forward strand.
GGGCCGCCTTGGCGGCTGCCGGATTGCCGGTGCGCATGGCTTCTTAAAACGGGAACTGCGAAAACGGGCAGAAGAGGGTTTGAGTTTGGTGCGAAAAACCGTTAGTCAAACGAAATAAAGAGTAAATATGGAGCGAGCATATGGATGAGCTCAGCTATTTAAATGAATTATTCGCCGAGATTGAGGCGCGGCGCTCGGCCTCGCCCGATGCCAGCTATTCGGCGCAATTGCTGGCCGACCTCCCGCGCGCTGCCAATAAATTGGGTGAGGAGGCGGTCGAAACCGTGACGGCTGTCCTGACCGGCAGCGATGAGGCGGTTTTGGCGGAAAGCGCCGACCTGATTTATCACTGGATGGTTGTGCTGGCGGCGCGGGGCCTTACGCCGCTGCAAGTGGTGGAAACGCTGGCGGCGCGCGCCGGCACATCGGGTCTTGTCGAAAAAGCGGCGCGCCAAAACAATGACGGTGACGGTGACGGCGAGGGTGAGGGCTGATGTTGGACAGCGCGTTTTCGCCCTATCGCGATTTTACCGCTGACGAATGGGGCAAGCTGCGCGAGGGCGCGGAAATGACATTGACCGAGGGCGAGCTTGAAAAATTGCGCGGTCTTGGTGAAACCATCTCGCTTGCTGAGGCGGAAGAAATTTACTTGCCGCTGTCGCGCCTGTTGAGCCTTTATGTTGAAGCGACGCAAACACTGTACAGCGCGACCAATGCGTTTTTGGGTCGCGAGACGAAAGTGCCGTTTATTATCGGGGTTGCCGGTTCGGTCGCCGTTGGCAAATCGACGACCTCACGTATTTTGCGCGAAATGCTGGCGCGCTGGCCATCACACCCAAAGGTCGAACTGATTACCACTGACGGGTTTTTGTTCCCCAATCAGGTTTTGGAAGAGCGCGGCATCATGCAGCGCAAAGGGTTTCCCGAAAGCTTTGACCTGAAGCGACTGCGCGGGTTTTTGGCCGATGTTAAATCCGGCCGCGCGGCGGCTGAAGCGCCGGTCTACAGCCATATTGCCTATGATATTTTGCCGGAAGAAAAAATCCGTGTCTCGCGCCCCGATATTTTGATTGTCGAGGGGCTGAATGTTTTGCAGCCCGCTGTGCTGGCGAAAGAAGGCACGGAAATTCCGTTTATCTCGGATTATTTTGATTTCTCAATCTATATTGATGCCGATATCGAGACGGTGCAGCGATGGTATGTTGAGCGTTTTATGGGCTTGCGCAAAACCGCCTTTCGCGAACCCGGTGCGTATTTTGAGCGCTATGCCGATCTTGATGATGCGGCAGCGGAAAAAACCGCCATTGATATTTGGACGCGGATTAATTTGAAAAACTTAAACGAGAATATTTTACCGACCCGCGCCCGCGCCGATTTGATTTTGCACAAAAGCGGCGATCATCACATTGACCGCGTATTGCTGCGCAAAATCTAATCAATCGCTCAAGAGGCCGCCTGATCAAGCGGCGGGCGCGGCCCGATATGGCGAATGACGTCGCTGGCCGCATCAATGCCCATGGCGGCGGCATCCTCCATGCCCTTGCCCTGATGCAATCCGGCCAGAAAACCGGCGGCGAATTGGTCGCCCGCGCCGGTCAAATCAACAATTTCATTATCGGCAATATTTTGCGCTGGCACATGGGCGCGCGTTGCGCCGGCACATAAATGCGCCCCATGGCTGCCATGGGTAATGGCCGCCAATAAGTTGTGAGGCGCCAGTTTTTCCGCCACATCCGCCGGGTCATCCGTGCCCAGCAGGGCTGTTATCTCCGCCTCATTGGCCAGCAGAATATCAATATGGCTATCCAGCAGCGCCAGAAAATCCGCGTGATGACGCGCGACACAAAGCCCATCGGCCAACGAGAACGCCACTTTGCCCCCCGCTTCGCGCACCGTATCGGCGGCCGTCAGAAAAGCGGTCCGTGCGCTCGGGCTGTCCCATAAATAGCCTTCGCCGAATAACAAGCCGGTATCGGCCAAAAGCGCGGCATCGATATCGGCCGCACTGGTTGTCACTGACGCGCCCAAAACCGTGTGCATGGTGCGCTCGGCATCGGGCGTGACCAAAACCAGACAATGGCCGGTCGGCTGCGCGTCCATGGGCGTTACCGGAAAGCGCACATTGGCGCGGGCAAAGGCATCGGTAAAAACCGCGCCCAAAGCATCATCGCCGATCTTGCCGATGAAGCCGCTGGGCACGCCGCGCGCCGCAATGCCGGCAATCGAATTGGCAATCGACCCGCCGGGCTGGCGTTCATGCACGTGCAGCTTTTCTTGCATATCGTCCGACTGCCTCGGTTCAACCAGCGACATTGAGGCTTTGGGGCTGCCCAATGCGGTCAGCTCGGCCTCGGTCACATGGGCGAATAAGTCGACCAAAGCGGCCCCCATGCCGGTTATTAATTTTGGGTTCTGGCTCATCTCGGTTTCCTTTATTCGGGATTGGCAATCTTGGCTTTGCTTTTAAAGCGGCATTCATCATAAACAATGCAATTTCCGCATTTCGGTTTGCGTGCCACACAAACATACCGGCCATGTAAAATGAGCCAGTGATGGGCGTGGCGGCGATAGGGTTCGGGCACTTTTTTATCGAGCTTTTTCTCAACCGCCAAAACATTTTTGCCGGGCGCCAAGCCGGTGCGGTTGGACAGGCGAAACACATGCGTATCAACCGCAAAACTTGCCACGCCGAAGGCTTCATTCATCACCACATTGGCGGTTTTTCGCCCGACCCCCGGCAGGGCTATCAACGCATCCATATCGCGGGGCACAGCGCCACCATATTGCGCCAAAAGGGCTTGCGATAAGGCGAAAACATTTTTTGCCTTATTGCGATAAAGACCGATGGTTTTAATCTCTTGACGGATTTTAGTGGCGCCCAGTGCGACCATTTTTTGCGGGCTGTCGGCCAGCTTAAAAAGATTTTTGGTCGCCTTATTGACCCCAATATCGGTTGCCTGCGCCGACAATACAACGGCGACCAAGAGCGTGAATTCATTGGTAAAGGCCAGCTCAGTGCGCGGCGCCGGGTCAATCTCGGCCAGCTTGGCGAAAAAGGTAACAATAGCATCGGGCGGCATTTGCCGACTGGAGGGCGTGTCGAGCGTCATCGCTTTTTATACCCCGTCGCCGGCCCTGCGGCACGTTTTTTTGCTTTCTCTGCGGCTTTATTTGCCTGCGGCAATCTTGCGCTGGCTGCGGGCTGTTTTTCTCATCCGGCTGCCTTAAGTTGACTTTTATGGAAAAGACAATTCTTTTGCCGCATGATTTCGATCTTGTGTTGCGGCCCAATATGTCACTGTCGCGACGCGGATTTTTTTGGCTGATGGTGTTTTTCGCCGCCATATCGATCATCGTCGGCGGCTATTTTTGGTCGCTCGGTGCTTGGCCGGTCTTTGGCTTTTTCGGGCTTGATATCGTGCTGCTTTATGGCGCGTTTCGGATGAATTATCGCTATGGCAAACGCTATGAGACGCTGAGCATGGTTGAGCAAAAGCTGGTATTTCGTCAAATCACCGCATTTGGCGCAGCCCGCGCTTGGGTGTTTGACCCTTATTGGGTGCGCATCAAATTGGAGCGCTTCGGCAAGGATGGCGAAGATATTGGGGCGCTTATTTTATCAAGCCATGGCAAATATGTTTCGGTGGGAGCCTTTTTGGCTCCCGAAGAACGCGCCGGCTTGGCCGAAAGCCTGAAGCTAACCTTGAGCGATGTGCGCGGTGACGGATTGCAAAGCCGTGGTCTGGGGGCTGGCGGCGTGCGCCTGAGTGCCTGAGTGCCTGAGCGTTAACGCGCCAAGATGTCCTTGCCGATAATCGCGCCGTCGGCGTCCATATCATAAATATAAGGCACGCCGGTATCGATATTCACTTCTAAAATCTGTTCCGGCGACAGACCCTCCAGCCGCATCACTAAAGCGCGCAAACTATTGCCATGTGCGGCGATGAGAATGTCTTTGCCATTTTGGATAAGCGGCAGAATTTCGGCCTCATAATATGGCAGCACGCGCGCGGCCGTATCCTTCAGGCTCTCGCCGCCGGGTGGGGGCGTATCAAAAGACCGCCGCCATATATGCACTTGATCGGCGCCCCATTTTTCCCGCGCATCATCTTTATTCAGGCCGGCCAAATCGCCATAATCGCGTTCGTTCAACGCCTCATTGCGGGTCACGGCCAAATCGGTTTGGCCCTGTTCCCCCAAAAGCAACGACAGGGTTTTTTCAGCCCTTTGCAAATTAGACGTAAAGGCCAGGTCGAAGGTCATGCCGCGGGCTTTCAATGCGACACCGGCCGCTTTGGCTTCGCCCACACCCTTTTCAGTCAGCTCGGGGTCGCGCCAACCGGTAAATAGGTTTTTTTCATTCCATTCACTTTGCCCGTGACGGACCAGCACCAAAAGGCTCATCAATCGTTCCTTTTCCTTAACTTCCGTTTGCCTTAAAGCCCCAGCACATCCTGCATGGTATAAAGACCTTGAGATTTGTCATGCGCCCAAAGCGCGGCTTTCAGCGCACCGCGGGCAAAAATATCGCGATCCTCAGCGCGGTGCGCAAGACGGATTTGTTCATTTTCTCCGGCTATGATGACCTCATGGTCGCCGACCACAGAGCCGCCGCGAAGCGCTGCAAAACCAATCGCTCCGGTTGCGCGCGGGGCACCAAGACCGCCCCTGCCGCTCTCGCGCATATTATTCAGTTCGACGCCGCGCCCGTCGGCCGCCGCTTCGCCCAATAGCAAAGCCGTGCCCGATGGCGCATCAACTTTATGGCGATGGTGCATATCAAGAATTTCAATATCCCAGGCATCGCCCAATTGCGCAGCGGCTTGCTTCACCAAACCCGCCAACACATTAACGCCAAGGCTCATATTGCCGGATTTCACAATGCGCGCATGACGCGCGGCGGCGGTAATTGCGTCTTCTTGCGCCGCGTCAAAACCGGTTGTGCCAATAATATGAACGCTGCGGGCTTGCGCGGCCAAGCCGGCCAGCTCAATGGTTGCTGCGGGTGTCGTGAAATCAATCACCCCATCGGCCTCAGCCATCAGGGCCAGCGCGTCATCACTGGCACTTAGCCCCAGCTTTTCACCACCGGCGAGCACGCCCAAATCTTGCCCGAGCGCGGCACTGCCTTTTGCCTCCAGCCCACCGGCCAGATGCAATGTGCCATGGTCATTAATCAGCCTTATCAGCGTGCGGCCCATACGACCGGCGCATCCGTTTACAATCAGTCTCATAAAATCGTGTATAGCAGGGTTCGCCGCGCGGCTCTATCGCTTTGCGTCAGCTTTTTTGGTGCGGTCGATAAATTCAGCCATGTCCGGATAATTGCCTTCATCAAGGCTTTCGGCAAAAGCTTCGAAGCGTTTTTTCTGCTCGCGGGTCAATCCGGTCGGCGTTTCAACCTCGATTTGCACATAAAGATCACCATAAGAGCGCGCGCGCAGAACCGGCATGCCCTTGCCGCGCAAACGGAATTGTTGCCCCGAACGCGCGCCGGCGGGAATGGTCAGCTTGACGCTTTTGCCGGCAATTAGCGGCACATTGATGGCGCCGCCACGCACCGCAATATCAAACGGCACAGGCATGGCGCACATCAAATCGGCACCCTCGCGTCGCAAAACCGCATGCCGCGCGATATTTACAAAAACATACAGATCGCCATAGGCCGCGCCATTGGGGCCGGCATTGCCCTCGCCGGAAAGCCGAATGCGCGTGCCGTCTTCAACCCCGGCAGGGATGGCCACCGACAGATTGCGCGCCTCGCTGGTTTGGCCGCCGCCGCGACATGTGCCGCACGGGTCGGCAATAACTTGGCCGCTGCCTTGGCATTGATGGCAGGGGCGTTCAACGGTGAAAAAGCCTTGCTGGGCGCGCACTTTGCCGTGGCCGTGACAGACAGAACAGGTGGTCGGTTGACTGCCCGGCTTGGCCCCCGAGCCGTTACAAGTGCCGCACGCGGCGGCGCGGGTCAGATTAATCTGCCGCTCTGTGCCGTCATAGGCGTCTTGTAGGGTAATATCAACTTCGGTGCGCAAATCGTCACCGCGCCTCTGGCGTCTTTGGCCGCGCCCCTGACCTTGCCCGCCGCCGCGACCGCCGAAAAATTCTTCAAAAATATCGCCAATATCGCCAAAGCCGGAAAAACCACTGCCGCCACCCATGCCGCCGGGTCCGCCGGGTCCGCCGCCCATGCCGCCTTGTTCAAAAGCAGCATGTCCAAACTGGTCATAAGCAGCGCGTGATTGGTCGTCCTTCAACACGTCATAGGCTTCAGAAACATCTTTAAATTTCTGTTCGGCCTCAGCATTGCCCGGATTGACATCGGGGTGATATTTCTTTGCCAGCTTGCGATAGGCGGATTTCAGCTCAGCCGCATTGGCTGAACGGTCAACACCTAATTGCGCATAATAATCGGCCTTCGCCATGCCGCCCCCTTTTGGCAGTATTTAAGCGCCTGTTTTCTAGGAGGCTTTTTGATCGCTATCAGTATTCTCGCTATCGTCTTCGGAAACTTCCTCAAACTCGGCATCGACAACATTGCCATCATCACCCGCATCAGCCGCCGCATCGCTTTCGGCCGCTTCGGCCTGCTGGGCTTGGTAAACCGCCTCGCCGATTTTCATGGCCGCTTGGCTCAGGGTTTGCGCTTTCTCATTCAGCGCGTCCATATCCTCGCCTTCCAGCGCGGTTTTCAGCTCGGCAATGGCCGCTTCAGCAGCCTGCTTATCGGCGGCGTCGATTTTATCCTCATTATCGGCAATAGATTTTTCGGTCGCGTGAATAAGCCCTTCAGCATTATTGCGCGCCTCCACCTGCTCGCGGCGCTCTTTATCGGCGCTTGCATTGGCTTCCGCATCCTTGACCATTTGCTCGATATCATCATCTGACAGGCCGCCCGATGCTTCAATGCGAATGGCTTGCTCCTTGCCGGTCGCCTTATCGGCAGCCGATACATTTACCAAACCATTGGCGTCAATATCAAAGGTCACCTCGATTTGCGGCACGCCGCGCGGTGCGGGCGGAATGCCCTCAAGGTTAAACTGCCCGAGGTTTTTATTATCGGCGGCCATTTCCCGCTCGCCCTGACACACTGAAATGGTCACGGCTGATTGATTGTCATCAGCGGTTGAGAAGACTTGGCTCTTTTTGGTCGGAATGGTGGTGTTGCGGTCAATCAGGCGGGTAAATACGCCGCCCAAAGTTTCAATGCCCAAAGACAGCGGCGTGACATCAAGCAGCAGCACATCTCTGACATCGCCCTGCAAAACACCGGCCTGAATGGCCGCGCCCATGGCGACAACCTCGTCAGGGTTCACGCTCATATTGGGCTCTTTGCCGAACACATCTTTTACAAATTCGCGAATGCGCGGCATGCGGGTTTGCCCGCCAACCAAGACAATCTCGTCAATTTCCGACAAGGAAACACCGGCATCCTTCAGCGCGGCCTCGCAGGGTGTGCGGGTGCGCTGGACAAGGTTTTCAACCAGCCCCTCAAAAGCCGCTTTGGTCAGCTTCAGGTTCAAATGTTTGGGGCCCGAGGCGTCCGCCGTAATAAACGGCAGATTAACTTCGGTTTGGGTGGCTGAGGACAGCTCGATTTTGGCTTTCTCAGCAGCCTCTTTCAGGCGTTGCAGCGCCAGCTTATCGCCGCGCAAATCAATGCCGTTTTCCTTATGGAACTCTTCGGCCAAATGCTCGACCAAAGCCATATCGAAATCCTCACCACCGAGGAATGTATCGCCATTGGTTGATTTAACCTCAAAAACGCCATCGCCAATCTCAAGAATGGAAACGTCAAATGTGCCGCCACCCAAATCATAAACCGCAATGGTCTGGCCGTCATTTTTGTCGAGGCCGTAAGCCAAGGAGGCTGCGGTCGGCTCATTAATGATGCGCAAAACTTCAAGGCCGGCAATTTTGCCGGCATCCTTGGTCGCTTGGCGCTGCGCGTCATTGAAATAAGCCGGCACGGTAATCACCGCCTGTTCGACTTTTTCGCCGAGATAATCTTCAGCCGTTTCCTTCATTTTTTGCAGAATAAAAGCCGAGACTTGCGAGGGCGAGTATTTCTCCCCGCCCGCTTCAACCCAAGCATCGCCGCCATCTGAGGCAACAATCTCAAACGGCACCATTTCCTTGTCTTTCTTGGTCGCCGGATCATCAAAGCGGCGGCCTATCAGGCGCTTAATGGCAAATAATGTATTGAGCGGATTGGTGACGGCTTGGCGTTTGGCCGGTTGTCCGGTCAGGCGCTCGCCATCCTCGCTAAAGCCGACAATCGACGGCGTGGTGCGCGCGCCCTCGGCATTTTCAATCACGCGCGCGCTGCTGCCATCCATAACGGCGACGCAGCTATTCGTCGTGCCCAAGTCGATTCCGATTACTTTGCCCATAATAGTCACTCCATATCGCACCCTTCACGGCGCGGTTTGTTTCCGGGCGGCCATGCTTTTGGCGACCCTGGTTTTCGGCAATTTATGTCCTGTTCGTCATATAGGAAGCCGCAAGCTGTGCTGCAAGCCCCCCGATTCTTTTTGCTCTAATCTTTCGCAATACCCACTTTGGCCGGGCGCAGCAGGCGCTCTTCCATCATATAGCCGGTCTCAACGACCTCAATAATCGTGCCGCCCTCTTGGCCCGTGCCGGGGGCCTCAAACATGGCCTCATGCACATTCGGGTCAAATTTCTCACCCATCGGGTCAAGCGGTGTTACTTTATGGCGCGCCAAGGCGGCGAGTAAATCGCGCTGTGTCGCGCCAATGCCTTCCAACAAGCCGCGCATGGTGTCCGGCACGTCATCTGCCATGTCGTCCACTGCTTTCAGGGCACGCTGAAAATTATCAGCAACGCCCAGCATGTCGCGGGCAAAACTCATCGCGCCGAATTTCAGGGCTTCGGCGCGGTCGCGCTCGGCGCGCTTGCGGGTGTTTTCAAG
>JAKMDW010000074.1 GCA_022426245.1 Alphaproteobacteria bacterium
AATTAGCGCGCGTTTGCCCACCAGTTTGGTGGTGGGGCCATTATATTCAGGATGCAGACCCGCTTTGTGTAAAATGGTTGGCAGAGCAATGGCAATAATAGCGATTAGAGTGGCTCCTCGGGCCGGATTCGAACCAGCGACCAATTGGTTAACAGCCAACTGCTCTACCACTGAGCTACCGAGGAATACTCTTTCGAGACTGCCGATATAACAGAGCTTGCCCCACTCGCCAAGATGAAAAACCGTCAGACCGATAAAGTCTGGAGGCCACGCCCGGAATCGAACCGGGGTACACGGCTTTGCAGGCCGCTGCGTAACCACTCCGCCACGTGGCCGTCGCGCATTGCCGAAGCAATCCTTGTGGTTGCCCGTTTATAAATGCCCTATCTGACAGCGCAACCTGTTTTTCCAATCCGTTCTTATTGTCAAAAAACGCAGCGCGCCGTATATAGAGGCAAGCTTATTGCCATCACAGGACATATCATGGCCGCAATCCAAATGAATGAAGATTCAACGACGGAAAACCGTTTCAACATGGTTGAATGTCAGCTCAAGCCCGGCGGAATTCGCGATTATCGCGTGACCCGCCAAATGAGCAGTGTGCCGCGCGAGGCTTTCATCACCGGCACAGCGCGCCATTTGGCTTATGCCGATTTGCAGCTTCAATGTTCAGTGGCGGATGCCGAGCGCACCATGTTAACGCCGACAGCCTTGGCGTTACTCATCGAGCTGGCTGATATTCAAGATGATGATGTCGTGCTGGATATTGCCGGAGGGACCGGATATTCCGCCGCCATATTGGCCGGATTGGCCTCCACTGTTATTGCGCTTGAAGATGACGAAGTGTTTAACGAAAAGGCCGGAAATATCTGGCAAGAATTGGGCGTTGATAATGCCGTCGCCGTATGCGGGGCATTGCCGGAGGGACAGGCCAAGCAAGGCCCGTTTGACGTTATCTTTGTGAATGGCTGTCTGGCCACAACGCCCGAAACGCTGTTGGAACAACTGGCCGAGAACGGTCGCCTTGTTTGTGTGCAGAAAGTTGACGGGACGCAGAAAGCGCATATTTATCGCCGTATGGGTGACAGATTATCGGCGCAGATTGCGTTCGATAATGCAGCACCGGATTTGGCTGTTTTCGATCCTGTGCCGGGGTTTGAGTTTTAGGCACAGCTTGATAGGCTCATTAGAATCAGGCGGGATAGTTTTATGAAAACAATAAAAACAGCAATCGCGAGTGTTTCGCTGATAACAACCATATCGGGCAGTTTGATGGGCGGCGCGTTCGCCGCTTCATTGGAAGAGACATTGGCGCAAACCTTGGCACGCAATCCAGCTTTAGCAGCCGCCGGTTCAAGCTATGCGGCGCGTTATAAAGAGCAGTTCGTAACGCTCTCAGACATGCTGCCTCAGGTGACGGCTTTCGCGAGCGAAACCCACAATGACACCAATACGAAAAATAATGCCGGCGTTTATAATTCATCGGCCAGCAGCGACTACAATACTGACAGCTATGGCGTGCAGTTGACGCAGCAGCTTTTCACCAGTGGTAAAAACCTCAACGCATTTCGCAGCAAACGTGCTGAGGTGAAAGCTGAACAGGCCAAATTGAAAAGCACTGAGCAACAAATTCTGCTTGGTGCCATTGCCGCGCATCTGGATGTTTTGCAAGCGCGGTCAGTTTTTGAACTGCGTGAGAAAAACCTGAATGTGCTGGAAAAACAATTAGAGGCTGTGCAGGACCGTTTCTCGGTCGGCGTGGTCACACGAACTGATGTGGCTCAGTCGCGCGCTGCGGCGGCCGGTGCCAGATCAGCCATGCTGGGGGCGGAAGCCGCCTTGCGAGGGGCCGAGGCGGTTTATCGCGAGCTGGTCGGTGTCACGCCTGCTGCGCTTGATAAACCCGTTAAGCTGCCGCGTCTGCCGCGCTCGCTTGAGAAGGCCATTCAAACGGCGCGTCGTGAGAACCCCGATTTGAAAAATGCACAAGAAATGTCGAGAAGCGGTAAATATACCAGCTACAGCACGGTCGGCTCGGTTTTGCCATCGGTCAATCTCACCGGAACTTACAGCCGCAATGAAGACCCGTCAGGAATATTGGTTGGCTCGGAAGCTGAGGTCACGAGCGTGCAAGTGCGCGTCTCCGTGCCCCTTTTTCTTGGCGGTAAATCCATCGCCGCTATCGCCGCATCCCAAGACGTTAGCAATGCGCTGAAACAAAATGTCCATGTCGCCTCCAACACGGTTGAGCGCGAAGTGATTGTTGCATGGAATAATGTGCAAGCGACCAAAGCGGCAATCGAGGCAACCACCGAACAAATCACCGCCTCTGAATTGGCATTGGACGGCGTGAAGCAAGAAAACACGCTTGGCACGCGCACCAATTTGGATGTGCTGAATGCCGAGCAAAGCCTGCTTGATGCCCGTGTCGGTTTGGTGCAGGCGGAGCGCGATCAATATGTTGCGGCTTATAATTTACTGGCAACGACCGGCCGTTTGACCGCCAAACGTTTGCGGGTCGAACCGGCCAAAATTACCGAAGCAAAGTAACCGTAACTAAGTAATTTTACCGTAAATTGTGTCGCGTACCCACTGAGGTTTGGGGTGTTGGCGTTTTGGACAATGGAGGTCGTTATGGACGAACCAACGCTCGCTGATGGCGACAATACAAACGAAATTATCGGCGCCATTCGGCGCATTATGTCGGCTGATGAGGAAGTGCTGACCGGCGAACCGGGGACCGGCAAGTTTTCCAAAGAGGCGCAGGAGCGTATTTTCGCCGCGCTTGGTCGGCTGACCGGCGGTGATGAGAAGCCGCCAACCTTGCTTGAGGCGCTGGTGCTTGAGCGCCTTGAGCCGCTTCTACAAGACTGGCTGGAACGCAATTTGCCGCCATTGGTCGAGCGCTTGATGCGCGAAGAAATACAGGGTCTGGTCGAAATCGCCGTCTCTTCAACCGATGCCGATAAAGACGTTGCCCCCGAAATGGCGGGTGAAGGCGTCCCGCAAAGCCGTCGATGACTTGATGTCAGCAACGGCTTGGTGTAACTCACGAGCAGGTAACTGCACGTGATTGATTATGGCTGATAATAGCAAACTCGATAAATCTTTTGACCCGACCGCAATTGAAACCCGCCTTTATGAGGCGTGGGAAAATGAAGGTTGCTTTAAAGCCGGCCGCGTGCCCGAGGCCGCGCCCTACACAATTGTCATTCCGCCGCCCAACGTAACAGGCAGCCTGCATATGGGACATGCGCTGAATAATACGCTGCAAGATATTTTGTGCCGCTTTGAACGGATGCGGGGGCGCGATGTGCTGTGGCAGCCGGGCACAGACCATGCCGGCATCGCCACCCAAATGGTGGTTGAGCGCCAGCTTGCCGAACACGGAAATGAAAACCGCCGTGAAATGGGCCGCGAGAAATTTCTTGAGCGCGTCTGGCAGTGGAAAGAGGAGAGCGGCTCAACCATTACCCGCCAGCTTCGTCGCCTCGGCGCGAGTTGCGATTGGAGCCGCGAACGTTTCACCATGGATGAAGGCTTGTCGAAAGCCGTGCTGAAGGTTTTCGTGACGCTGTATGAGCAAGGGCTGATTTACAAAGACAAGCGATTGGTGAATTGGGACCCGGGTCTTTTGACGGCCATCTCTGATTTGGAAGTCGAGCAGCGCGAGACCAATAGTCATATGTGGCATTTCAATTATCTGTTGGAAGATGGTCCGCTTTCTAATGGGGTGGGGCATATTACGGTTGCGACGACGCGGCCGGAAACCATGCTGGGCGATACCGCTGTTGCCGTGCATCCCGAAGACCCGCGTTATCGAGACCTGATTGGCAAAAAAATTGTGCTGCCGATTGTCGGGCGTCTTATTCCAATTGTGGCGGATGATTATGCCGACCCTGAAAAAGGGTCGGGCGCAGTGAAAATCACACCGGCGCATGACTTTAATGACTTTGAGGTCGGCAAGCGTTGCGGGTTGGCGGCGATTAACATGCTCGACCAACACGCGGCTATCGACCTATCCGACGACGCCTTTGACACCATGGAAGGCAAAGATGATTGGCACGGCCTCGATCGTTATGCGGCGCGCAAAAAAGTCGTCGCCACGATGGAAGCGATGGGGCTGGTCGATAAGATTGAGCCGGATACGCATATGGTGCCTTATGGCGATCGCTCCAATCAGGTGATTGAGCCGTGGCTGACCGACCAATGGTATGTCGATGCCGAAACCATGGCCAAACCGGCGATTGCGGCGGTGAAGAAGGGCGACACTAAATTCGTGCCGCCAAATTGGGACAAAACCTATTTTGAGTGGATGAATAATATCCAACCATGGTGTATTTCGCGCCAGCTCTGGTGGGGGCATCAAATCCCCGCTTGGTATGATGAAGACGGCAAGGTCTATGTCGCGGAAAGCGAAGCAGCCGCCCAAGCAGAAGCCGGCCCGGGCGTTGCGCTGACCCGCGATGAGGATGTGCTGGACACATGGTTCTCCTCCGCGCTGTGGCCGTTTTCGACATTGGGTTGGACAGGTGGTGATGAGCCCGCCGAGACGCAAGATTTCATCAAGCGCCATTACCAAACCGATGTGCTGGTCACCGGCTTTGATATCATCTTCTTCTGGGTCGCGCGCATGATGATGAGCGGCCTGCATTTCAAAGATGAAGTGCCGTTCCACACGGTTTATGTGCATGCGTTGGTGCGCGACGAGAAGGGCGCGAAAATGTCCAAGTCGAAGGGCAATGTCGTTGACCCGCTCGAGCTTATGGATAAATACGGCGCGGACGCGCTGCGCTTTACCCTGTCGGCCATGGCGGCGATGGGGCGCGATATTAAGCTGGCTGAAAGCCGGGTTGAGGGATATCGCAATTTCGCCACCAAGCTTTGGAACGCCGCGCGCTTTTGCGAAATGAATGACTGTTTTGAGGCGGGTAATTTCGACCCCGCCAAAGCCTCACTGCCGCTGACGCAATGGTTGGTCGGTGAGGTGGTGCGGGCGCAAAACGCCGTTACGCAAGCTTTGGAAGCCTATCGCTTTAATGATGCGTCAAACGCCGTTTATCAATTTATCTGGAACAGCTTTTGCGACTGGTATGTCGAATTGGCCAAGCCTGCTTTACAGGGAGAGGACGCGGCCGAGAAAGCGGAAATGCAAGCGGCGACCAAATGGGCAATGGAAAACGCGCTGCGTTTGTTGCATCCCTTCATGCCGTTTGTTACCGAAGAGGTTTGGGCCAAAACCGCCGAAGAAAATCAGAGCCGCGACAATCATCTGATGCTCGATGCTTGGCCAAGCCTGCCAAGCGACCTTATCAACCAAGCGGCTGATGGCGAGATTAACTGGCTGATTGAGGCGATTGGCGAAATCCGTTCAGTGCGCTCTGAGATGAATGTGCCTGCCGGTGCACAAGTGCCGTTAGTCGTCGTCGGCGCAAATGCCACCACCACAGCGCGCTTGGGAGAAACTGATATTGTGCTGAAGCGCTTGGCGCGTTTGGCAGACATTACCGAGGCCGATGCCGTGCCTGATGGCGCGGTGCAAACCGTGCTAGGCGAAGCGACGCTGGCCATACCTCTGGCCGATGTGATTGATGTCGATGCGGAGAAGGCGCGCCTTAAAAAGGATATCGGCAAGGTCGATGGCGAGATTAAGAAAATTTCCGGCAAGCTCGGCAATCAGGGTTTTCTCGACAAGGCACCGGAGGCGGTGATTGAGGAAAACAAAGCGCGTTTGGCCGAAGAAGAAGCGCGCCGCGATAAATTGCAGTCGGCGCTTGAGCGCATCTCCTAGTCGGCCTATCCATAAGCCGTATAAAAAGCATAGGCCGTTACCGCCCAGCAGACTGCCAGGCTGGCGCGTTTGACATTGGCGTCGGAGACATAATCGGTCAGGCGTGCCGCGCCATAGCTGCCAATGCCGATGCCCAGCATTACAGCAAGGCCGCCGACATAATCAATTTTTCCTTCCATCGCGAATAACAAGAGCGCGGCAATGGATGAAATGGTCGCGAAGACCAGCTTCAACCCGTTCATGCCGCGCACGGCGGTATAGCCGCCCAGCGATAAAGCGGCGAGGGTGAGAATGCCGAAGCCGCCTTGAAAATAGCCGCCATAAATACAGGTGAGGAATATGGCGGAAATACCGAGCAGGCGCACATTACCCCTGCCGAGTTTGGCGGCGGCGCGTTCGAGCTGCGGTCCGGCCATAAACAGCACGGTGGCGAATAACAACAACCACGGCACGGCGGCGGCAAAAGCGGCAGGGTCGGTTTGCAGCAGCAACCAACCGCCAATCAGCCCGCCAACAAAAACGAGGGGTAGCTGCCAAGCGAGGTCGCGCCACAGGCCCGTCATGTGTTTGCGATAGCCCAGCACGCCGGTGATATAGCCGAAAGTGGCAGCGAATGTATTGGTCGCATTGGCGATGATGGGTGGCATGCCGGTGAACACCAAAGCGGCGAAAGTAATGCCGCTGCCACCGCCGGCCAGCGCGTTCATCGTGCCGCCGATAAGACCGGCGATAAATAGAAGAAGGGTTTCGGTCAAACGTCCAACTCAATCACCACCGGCACATGGTCAGAGGGTTTTTCCCAATCGCGCGTGTGACGGTGAATATCGAAGCCGACCAGCTTATCGGCGGCCAGCGGGGACATCAGGTGATGGTCGATGCGAATGCCGTTATTTTTCGGCCACGCCCCGGCCTGATAATCCCAAAATGTATATGTGTCATCGCCGGTCTGCGCCGTGGAAGCCACAGCTTCGATCAGCCCCAGATTGACGATACGCCGAAACGCGGCATGGGTTTCGGGGCGATATAGCGCGTCGCCTTCCCATGCATCCGGATTGTAGCAATCCTCCGGCGTCGGAATGACGTTATAATCGCCCGACAGAATAAACGCCTCTTCATAGCCGAGCAGAGTTTGTGCGTGCGCCTCCAGCGCGGCCATCCAATTCAGCTTATAGATATATTTCTCGCTTAATGTTTGCGCTTCCGCTTCGCTGCTTGAGCGCGCTTGCCCATCATCACCGACCGGATTGCCATTCGGCAGGTAAAGTGAGGTAACCCGCACCGCGCCCTTATCGGTCGAGACCACGGCCTCGATATAGCGCGACTGTTCGTCTTCGAAATCGGGCAGGCCGCGCGATACATCTTCCAGCGGCAATTTCGACAGCAGGGCGACGCCATTATAGGTTTTCTGCCCATGCGTCTCGACATTATAGCCAAGCGCCTCAATCTCGGCGCGCGGAAAGGCCTCATCAACGCATTTCAATTCTTGCAGGCCGACAATATCTGGCTGCGCTTCTTCCAGCCAACGCAGCACATTCGGCAGCCGCGCCTTAACCGAGTTCACATTCCAACTGGCAATCTTCATCATTTTTTCTCGCGCTACCGCTTCGCTACTTGAGCGCACTAAATATCGAAAGAGGTGCCGCAGCCGCAAGATGCTGTGGCGTTGGGATTTTTAATCTGAAAGCTCGCGCCGATCATATCATCGACCCAATCAATCTCGCTGCCTTCCATATATTGTATCGACATTTCATCAACCAATACGGTCACGCCATCGCGTTCAAAGGTCAGGTCGTCAGCGGCTTTTTCGCCCTCGATTGAGAAGACGTAGGAAAACCCCGAACAGCCGCCGCCTTGCACGGCCACGCGCAAAAACTGCCCGTCATTTTGTCCGGCAATAATCTTGCTGATTTGCGCTGCGGCGCTTTCGGATATGGCGAATTGCTGCATAGATTGAAAATAGGGCGGTTCTGCCGACGATTCAAGATAAGTTACGCTTATGGATGTGAGCGAATATCACGACGCGTTGAACCGCAATCATTTTGACTTGCTGTTGGAGGCTGACCCGTCACTGGATATGGTGCTGGCCTACACACCGCCGCAACTGGCCGCGGCTGAGGTTTTTATCATTGGCAAAGCCAAAGACCCTTACGCCATGTGCGTGGTCATTCCGATTAAGGGCGGCTTTGAGATTAAAAACATCGCCACCAAAACCATTATGCGGCGGCAGGGCATGGCCAGCGCGCTGATAAGCCATGTGGCTGAACTGGCGCGCAGCCGGGGCGCAGAGTTTGTCGAAATCGGCACGGCCAGCGTCAGCCATGACCAAATCCGCCTATATCAAAAGCTCGGTTTCAAACGCGATGGTATCCTGCGCGATTTCTTTCTTCGTTACCCCGAACCGATTATCGAAAACGGCCAGCTTGCCCGCGACATGGTGATGTTGCGAATGAACTTATCACCCTCCAGTTAACTTATTGAGAATAGGTCTCTTTTATTGCGTCGTGAGCCATGTAAGGGTCAGGGCGCTTGCCATGAGACGACATGGCAGGCGGGGCAGTAGTGCGCCCATAACAGCGGCAGGGCCGCTTTGAATTTTCAAAGCGGTTTGCGCTTTTTTAAGCCTCTGTCGTCATTCTCGTCATCACGACTTCGGTCGGGGTGACGGCGGAATAAAATAGCTCCGGCGAATA